>PBUX01000012.1 GCA_002728565.1 Methanobacteriota archaeon
AACGGCAGACCAGGTGGCATGGAAGCACTGAATGAGGACGATATCTTCAGGGCCATAGAAAGAACGAATTTACGAGTAGAAGGGAGCTATAGCGTAGTCTCACTCATTACTGGGTGGGGTTTGGTCGCATTCAGGGACCCCAATGGAATCCGACCTNTATTNCTAGGCAAAAAGGAAGAAAACGGATTTATGGAAAGGATNGTNTGCTCTGAAAGCGTTGCTTGCAACTCTCTTGGCTTCGAACTTGAGAGAGACGTCAGTCCGGGCGAGGCTTTGATTATCAGGATGGATGGCACTTTCCACTCCAAAATATGCCATCCAGAGCCAGTTCACACGCCTTGCATCTTCGAATACGTGTATTTCGCNAGACCNGACTCTTTAATCGATGGTATTTCGGTACACTCAGCTAGAATAAAGATGGGCAAGGCACTGGCAAAAAGAATAGAAGACGAACTCCCCGATCATCGAATAGACGCAGTAATACCCGTTCCCGACAGTGGAAGAATTGCTGCATTGGGCCTAGCATCTCAACTTGGGGCCCCTTATCGTGAGGGTTTTGTCAAGAACCGTTACATTGGCAGAACTTTCATTATGCCNGGTCAGAATGTTCGCAAAGACTCGGTAAGGAAGAAGCTCAATACCATAGAATCTGAGTTCAGGGGGAAAAATATTCTAATTGTNGATGATAGCATTGTGAGGGGCAATACTTCCAGAAGAATAGTCCAAATGGCTAGGGAGGCCGGTGCACAGAAAGTGTATTTCGCCTCCTCCTCTCCGCCCATTATCCATCCAAACGTGTATGGGATAGATATGCCTGCAAGGAAAGAGTACGTCGCATTCGAAAAAACGAATGACGAGATATGCGACGCGATTGGGGCGGATTGGTTAATTTTCCAANATTTACCCGATTTAGTCGAATCTTGCACCTCATCCGGAAGTGGTGGCATTGCAAACTTCGATTGCTCTTGCTTCGATGGAGTCTATGTCACGGGAGGAATAACTGANGAATACCTATCCAGATTGGAGGTCGAGAGAAAGGATCNGGCNAAGGGCAAAGCCTAGTTGGACAGCTTGGAAANCTCTTCCTTTAGTACTGGGAGCGCTTCTTCCCATGTTGCAACAATTCCATAATCAGATACTCCAAAAATGGGTGCATCCGGNTCTTTGTTTATCGCTACGATATACTTGCTTGTTCTCATTCCCGCTAGGTGCTGAATAGCACCGCTAATTCCAACTGCTATGTATAGGCTCGGGGTCACAGTCTTTCCAGTTTGCCCGACTTGCATGTTATGCGGTATTTCCTCCCAGGTATCAACAGCGGCCCNACTCGCACCAACTGCGGCACCAATCTCATCAGCNATTTCGTACAAATNTGAGAAATTACCCGGCTCCCCCATTCCCCTACCGCCGGAGATTATTATATCGGCGTCCGAAACATCTAGTCGCTCACCAGCCTTGGTAAGTGCTTCCCTGATTGAAATAGATAAATTGGAATCAACATTCACTGTGCTTACTTCGGCCACCCCCTCACCTTTCGGCGCCTCAAAGGCATTAGCCCTTAGTGAGANGGCACAGGGAGGNGTAACCGAGCTTTCCTCGACCGCCTTACCCGAATAGATTGATCTAGTGGCTACTATGCCATCTTCTATTTCTGTCAAATCTTGCAGAACTGGAATTGACTTTGATGCCGCAATAGTGGCGCAGATTTCTCTTCCAATGGGCGAAGCTGCAGTAACCACAACATCCCCCTTTGCTAATGGGCNGATCGCATCAGACCAAACTCTGCAGTCATAGGTGTCGAAGCAATCGCCTTCGATTGAGATTACTTTGTTTACTCCGGGGATGGATGCAGCCTCCGATGCACCAAAACCACCCGGGCATAACACTGTGACGGACTCGCTTATTTCTGAGGAAGCCCCCACTAGTTGGCCCGTAACCGGGTGCAGGCCCCCGTCACTCGACTCAGCAATTACTGTAATTTCCATAATTCACCTCAGATTACATTTGCTTCTTCTCGCAATTTGGACACAACTTCCGGAATTGAATCCGCGCCTTCGAATTTCTGTCCGGGCGCCTTCTGCGGAGGGGATGAATGCCCCCTCAATACCACTGAAGAACTCCCGACCTCTATTCCAAGATCGGAAGGCGATAGGGNCTCAATCTGCTTCTTCTTTGCCATCATTATCCCTCTGACGTTAGGNCTCCTTAACTCGGTAGTTCCCTTGTCAAATGCAAATAGGCAAGGCGAAGAGACAGACACCCTCTCNCCCCCATTTGGACCCATTCTACTGGNCAGGAAGGAACCTTCCTCGNGAGAAACTTCCGAAACCATCCCAACAAAGTTCGAACCAAGCAACCTAGCAACCCCCGGTCCCGTTGAACCCGCGTTAGTGTCGGCAGCTTGCTTCCCACAAAAAACAACTTCCGCACCAGAATGTCTCACTGCAGCTGCCAGTAATGACTGGTTCTCGACACTATCCAAATTTTCCAAATCCACCTCAATGTGAATCAGGGTATCTGCACCAACTGCCGCCGCCTCGGTAAGCGCCTTCGATGCACGGGANGGGCCACAGGTAATTGCAATCAAATCCCCGCCTCCAGCCTCTTTGATTTGCAAAGCNGCCTCCAAGGCATACTCGTCATATGGGCTAATTGACCATTTGCTAACTGCGGAACCATCAACGAAACCGCCAGAAATGTCAATCTTTGCAGTTGTGTCCGGAACCTGTTTGATCAGCACAGCAACCGGCATACCCCTTCGAAATCAATTGTCGCTATCAAGATTCGCAGACATTACTCACTATGAATTTCATGGCTCTCTGGTGAATGATTGTATCCCCGTAATATGTCTTCCAATGATTAGATTGTGGATATCATGAGTTCCCTCATATGTCTTCACTGACTCGAGATTAGCCATATGCCTCATTACTGGATACTCATCCAAAATCCCGTTAGCACCGTGAATGTCGCGTGCCATTCTTGCAATTTCTAAAGAAACATCAACGTTATTCATCTTTGCAAGCGAAATCTGTTCGGGTATCCATGTGCCATCATCCTTTTTCTTTCCAAGATGATATGCGAGNAATTGGCCCTTTGTAATCTCCCTGAGCATCCATGAAAGCTTGTTCTGTACCAATTGGAATGAAGCTATCGGATGCCCGAATTGTATTCTACTCAATGCATATTCCTTAGCAGAGTTGAAGCAGGACTGAGCTGCCCCCAATGCGCCCCATGAAATTCCATACCTTGCGTTATTTAAGCAGCTAAATGGCCCCCTTAGACCCTTGACGTCTGGCAGAATNCGATCCTTTGGTATCATGCAGTCTTGGAATACAAGCTCACTAGTGACACTCGCCTTTAGTGAGTGCTTCCCCTTCATCTCTGGCGCACTGAAACCAGGGTCATCCTTCTCAACTATGAATCCCCTTATCTCACCATCTAGCTTAGCCCATACAACTGCTAAGTCAGCAATAGAGCCATTTGTGATCCACATTTTCGCCCCATTGATAATATAGTGATCACCCTTATCTTCTGCCCTAGTAATCATATCGCCCGGGTTGGATCCATAATCAGGTTCGGTCAATCCAAAACAACCAACAAGCTCTCCAGTCGCCATTCTAGGCAGGTAGTGCTCCTTCTGCTCTTCTGTCCCAAAATCCCAAATCGGGTACATCGCCAAAGAGCCTTGAACACTGGCGAACGATCTGACACCACTGTCGCCACGCTCTAGCTCCTGGCAAATTAGGCCATAGGCTACATACGAAAGGCCAGGACAACCATAGCCCTTCAGAGGGGCTCCCAGTATTCCCATTTCACCAATTTCTTTCTTCCACTCATCCGGGAAAACCCCTTCTCTGCAGGCATCCTCAATTTTTGGTAAGACGCTCTCATCCACCCAGTCACGAACCATGTCCCTTATCATCAGCTCTTCTTCTGTGAGTAGGGAGTCAATATCGTAGAAGTCCANTCCTTCGTATGGCATATGANTCAATCCATCCGCGTACTCGTTCACTCATCAAATTACTGCTTTTTCGATTTCTTCCTTCTNTTCCTAGCATCTCGTTTTTTCTCTTCTTCATTGCCAATTTTTCTTGTAACCCAGCTCGATATTGTGGTGGACGAGCTAGCAAGAGCACTAAGTGACATGAGAGTTACACCACCAACTGCTACAATGATGATCCATATCCCTAGAATGCCCTTTGAATCATCAACATCCTCTTTAGGGGAAAAATGAACAAATCCGCCGAAACTAGTCATCACCCAACCGGAATTCTCACTCGTGGGCCATGAACCAACTATCCTGCCATCCGCCATCTCGGAATCAAATTCTATTGCATCTGAGTTTTCTATCCAAGGGTATGATTCGCCCATTGAAATAGAATGCTCTATCAAAGAAAAGGGAGTCATAGAAATTAGCGATCTTCCTTCTGATTGAAAAGACAAACCATTGAACTGCCCCTCTAAATCCGGTAAGCTGACAATCCCAATACCNGAGACAGATGGGTCATAGGGGTTCACTTCAATCATTGCTACGTTCTTGTCACTCGAGACTGCAACNCAAGTATTGCCATTGATAATCGGGCAAGCAACTCCGACCCATGGATAGCCGACCCCACCTAGCCAATTTAACTCGTGATCAGAGTTTATGACNCCTATNCCATCAAAACTGGTAACNACCAAGCAAATATTCCATTNTGCCAGGCATTCGATTGAATTGACGTCACTGCCTCCNAATCCATCCATCTGGTGGATATCGGGCCCCTCTTCTAGCCATCTAGCCCTCCAAATCAATCCAGATTCCCCTCCAATGTAAGCCCAAGACCCATCCCCATTCCAAGAAATTGAAAGTAGTTCTGTTTGGCCGAAATAGAATCCCCCCTCCACGCTAGAAACTGAAAAATTAGACATCGCGACCCTTACAGCCGCGCCATCATTTCCAACAACTAGCGCAGAAAGCCCTCCTGGGTGAAAATCGCCATCTTGAAAGACCTCCTCGCCGCTCCATTCTAACTTGCTGTTGTTTAGTGGATTTGACGCGTCAATTGCAAAAATACTTGATTCCGCCCCGTAACCAATCACCAAATCGCCCCTTGGGGACACCATAGCCCCCTCAATTCCCAAGTCANTTTCATCCAGGTAAATTGCATCTGACAGATTTACCACAGACTCGCCGCTAACGTTTGGGGAAGTCGCAAGGATCAGAGCGACCAGAATCGCAACTCCGGCATTTCGCCCCATAATGCTCGGACGACATCCCATAGTTTAGCAATTCCATCGGTCCAGCTAGTATATTGTATGCTAGATTCAAGTGCACTAGTCAATACGGAACCCCATGGAGCGTTTCGACGTACGAAGGGGTTTGATTAACGAAGTGAAAGAAAATGGCGGGCTAGGAAAGCTCGCAAGCGAGTTCTTCAGTGATGTAAAAGAGGCAACCGAACTATCTTTCGTAGCATCTCATGGGATAATGACTTCGATAGAAGGATCTTACAAGGACGGCGCTTTGATCATCGATGTAACCAATGTTCCGCCAGACTTTGACGATCCAGAAGCAATGAAGCTAGCGATGGATTCAAGGAAGAGGTGGACCAATTTCCTCGATCAATCGACAGGGTACAATTCAAAGCAGAGAGGCGATAAAGCCAAGGAGTGGGCAAAGAAAGCTTCCAAAGCCAAGTCTGCCATTTCTTCTGCACGACATTTCATGGAAATCTCAGCAAATCTCTCTGAGGAGAAGATTTCTCAGGCGAACTCCCTAATTTCGGAAATAGAGGCTCTACTTAGCGATAACAACAACACCAAGGCAGCTAGCCGAGGGGAGAAGTTAAACAAATTACTGAACTAGTGGTGCCAAAATGAATGAAAGCCGCCCAAATGGATCTTCAGAAGACCAAGTAGATCCAATTTTGGACATGATGTTCGCTGGCTGTGAAGAAGTGGTTGGCATAGAGCACGTCCANTCAATATTAGCTGGAGGTGAAAGCCACTCCGGCAACAGCCATTTAGTCGCTTATATCGGATTGGAACCCAGCGGGTCTGCTCACTTGGGGTGGGTGATTTTGGCTGAGACCATGAGAAATTTGCTAGACGGAAAGGCAAACCTGGTCATCCTACTGGCTGACTGGCACGCTTGGGTCAATGATAAGTTTGGCAGAGATATGGAGAAGATTTCNCTAGCTGCTGACTACATGTGTGAAGTCTTTCGCTCAATGCTAGTTGGATACTCAGAAGGCGATGGCGATGGGCAATTCAGGTTTCTCAGAGCTTCAGAACTAATGGATTCTGGCAAGTATTGGGAGAGAGTTCTGCGATGTTCGAAAAATATGAGNCTATCCAGGGTGAGAAGGACATTCAGTATCATGGGCCGCGATGCTGACTCCTCAGACCATGANCTATCCGCTTTTTTCTACCCAGCACTACAGGCCGCAGATATCTTTGAACTAGAGATCGATATTGCATTCGGGGGAATGGACCAAAGAAAGGCACACATGTACATGCGAGAAGTTGCCGACAAGCATGGTTGGACGAAGGCGACATGCATCCATACTCCGATGCTTTCGGGCCTAAGGGGATCTTCCGGACGAATGGAAACATTTGATCACAAGATGTCCAAGTCNGATCCAAATAATGCCATCCTCCTGCACGACAAACCCGATGAAATTTCCAAGAAGATGAAGAAGGCGTTCNTGGAGGTTGGAAACCCAGAATCACCAGTATTTGAAATAGCTAGGCATGTGGTAATCCCCAATCTGGGCGAAATCNTNGTGTCTCCCAAACCAGAGTTTGGAGAGCAATCTAGATGGGAAAATGTGGACGATTTTGTTGAGGGCGTGGGNAGTGGCCAAATCCACCCTTTTGACGCTAAGATGGCAGTTGCTAACGGNGTCAATAAGGTTCTGGAACCCATNTCAGATTACTTCTTAGACAGGGGTGAGTTACTATCTTCCATGGCAGAAATCACCCGCTAATTTCCGNCTTTGCACTAATCGCCATTATCACTTCAAATAATGGATAGAACTCATAATGTAGTCCATGTCCGCGATGNCGAGGGAGAGAAAGTGACAGACGTCGGCATTGATGATATCGCCCTACATTTCCCTCGTTTGTATTTTGATATGCAGGACTTCGCCAAACTAAGAGGGGCAGATTTTGGGAAACTGAACAAGGGCCTGGGCCTCTCTGCTATGGCTATTCCCGATGTACACGAAGACACGGCTACCATGGGCGCNAACGCAGTCGCGAGGCTAATTGATCGCAATGCCTTGGATCCATCTTCGATTGGGAGAATTTACCTGGGTACCGAATCGGCCCTCGATGGGGCCAAACCTACTGCAACTTACATCATGGACATGCTCGTACAACGCTATTCGCATAGGTTCGGACAAGACTGCTTCAAGAATTGCGACGTTGTCGACATGACATTTGCTTGCATCGGAGCTGTTGATGCCATGCACAATACCCTCGANTGGGTNGCAAGGGGCGGTTCAGATGATGGAAGAATAGGGATTGTTGTATTTGCTGACAACGCGAAGTANGATCTCGGCTCATCGGGGGAGTACACTCAGGGTGCNGGTGGNGGNGCTATACTGATTCGCCATAACCCTCGTTTGCTTTCAATTCCTGATATTTGGGGGGTATCGACAATGCCAGTTCATGACTTCTTCAAACCACGCAGGGAGGTCGACACNAGAACNGTCATTGAGAATGTGATCGAATTGGCAGAAGAATCAGGTGAGAAAATCAAGNNCTCAAATNTAGTTGATANAATTCTGAAGCTTTTGCCTCGCTCNAGAAAGAAGAATGAAGTATTGTTCGAGAANGAGAAATTAATGATTCACAAGGACACNCCTGTCTTCGATGGTCAGTTTTCAAATAGATGCTACTCGGAATCAGTNAAGCAGGCATTCATCGATTTTCGATCGAAGGCCATTTCATCTGAGAGGTATGATCCAGAACAGGATGAGATTCTAACAAATCAGTGGAGCAGAATTATCGTCCACCTTCCTTATGCCTTTCAGGGCAAGAGAATGTTCCCTGACGTTTTCCGCCATGATCGGAGGAATCTTCCAGTGTGGGAGAAGATAACAGATGAGATTGGCCCTGAGCCATTCCCGGACCATTTCCCCGACACTCCTGCAGGACTAGAGTCCTTCGAAAAGGCAAACGATTCATACAGGAGACNGATATCAAAGACCGAGGAGTTTCGNGTTTTNGTAGAAGAAAGAATAGAGAAGGCACAGCGTGCATCAAGCTTGATTGGCAACCAATACACGGGGTCAATTTTCCTAGCTTTGATGTCAGCCATGGANTCCGANTATCTTGATGGAACAGAAATGGAAGGTAANTCGATTGGTTTATGCGGCTACGGATCAGGCGCCAAGGCGAAGGTCTTCGAAGGAATCGTTCAACCCCAGTGGCGAGAGATTGCTTCTAGGTTCCATCTTTTCGAAAGACTTTCGACAAGACATGCAATCAACAAGACGATTTACGAGGCGCTACATAAGGGAAAGCGAAAGAGATCGGTGGTCAAACCCAATGGCGAATTCGCGCTTGTCGGAGTAAGTGGCAAGGGAGACCTAGAGGGTCAAAGGCGCTACGAATGGGTGGACGGGGAATGATGAAAAACATCAGCTAAGGATTTCTCCCACGCACTCAATGAATCTTTCAACCTCTTCAATCGTGTTGTAATGGAGAACTCCCGCTCTAAGTACTCCCTCTGGCTCCAGACCAAGGGCTTCAGTCAACTCCAAGGCATAGAAGTTACCTGCCCAAACAAATATGCCCCTCTCTGCCAGAGCTTCCCCCACCTCACTCGCCGTTTTTCTCGGATGCGTGAATGAGACCGNTGGAGCCCTTTGATCAAATTTCTCTGGATCTGTAATTCCCCATATCCTCAAACCATCTATTTCTAGCAATCCCTCAATCATTCTTGAGCACAGGGCCGCCTCATGCGATTCGATAGCACAATAGGCTGCAAACAAGGCATCCTTCCTTTCCAAANCATGGTNGCCAGAAACTTCCTTGCCTATCCAAGATATGTGGTCAATCGCTGCCGTAGTTCCTGCCATGCCCTCATGACTCTGCGTCCCTGTCATCCACCTGAAAGGAATCTCTTCAGATGAAACTCTGAGCTTTGCCACAGGCAACTCCCTCATTCTGTGCGATCTTCCCCAAAGAATTCCTTGATGGGGCCCGAAGAACTTGTAGGGTGAACAGAGCAAGAAATCACAATCAATTTCTTTGACATCAATTTGGTAATGCGGNGCATAATGCACGGCATCGACCACCACTTCCGCACCAACTTCATGTGCCCNTTCAGAGATCATTTTGATGTCATTTATTGTTCCAGATAGGTTTGACGCAGCTCCCACGGCGATCAANACCGTCTTTTCGTTGATCGCCTCATTTAGAGAATCCATGTTTAGNGTGCAGTCATCCGGATTGACATCGACCTTCCTTAATTTTGCGCCTGACCACTCAGCGGCTAGGGCCCAGGGCCTTACATTGCCATCATGATCCAGCCTCGTCACAACCACCTCGTCTTCTCCCCCCCATGTTCTGCTCAGTGCACTGGCCAACTGTATGTTCAGGCTCGTCATATTTTGTCCGAATGCCACCTCCCTTGGATTATCGGTACCTAGAAAGTCTGCAGCGGCCTGCAACGCGTCTTCTACTATCTGATCNGACTCCTTTGAAGTCGCAAACGACATCCCTAGATTTGCATTATTATGAAGCAGGTATTCGCTGACGGAGTCTGCAACTCTTCTAGGAACCTGACTACCGCCCGGACCATCGAAGAAAATCGCCTTCTTTCCGTTCACAATCCTATCAAGACCGGGGAACTCCGACCTAACCTTTTCTAGTGGAAAATCACCCAAAACCACACCTCATTTCGGAGAAATTGAGCGATTGATCACAATCCTCTGGACTTCTTGCGTCCCTTCGTAAATTTGGGTAATTTTCGCGTCTCTGAAGAATCTCTCCACTGGAAAATCTGTAGTGTACCCATATCCGCCTAGAACTTGGACTGCCTTTTCAGTTACCCACATTGCCGTATCTCCTGCGAACAACTTTGCCATGCTTGCCTCTGTGGTGTGCCTTTCTTCTCCGTTCTCGTAGTGCTGTTGTTTGGCCCAAGCTGCTTTATACACCATTAATCGTGAAGCTTCAATCTTTGTCGCCATGTCTGCCAAGTAGTTGCCTATGCTCTGGTGGTATGAAATCGGCTTACCAAAAGTCTCCCGTTGGTGTGCATAATTCAAACTGGCCTCATAGGCTCCTTGTGAAATCCCNAGAGCCTGCGCAGCTATGCCAATCCTGGAATTATCCAAAGCATTCATTGCAATAGGGAAGCCCTGTCCGGGTCCTTTCAGCACGTTTTCAACTGGCACTTTGCAATTTTCTAGTATCAAGGAGCATGTGTCACTGGATCGGATTCCCAANTTATCTTCCTTTTTCCCGACAGAAAAGCCCTCAAAACCCTTCTCGACGATGAATGCTGTAGTTCCACCATGACGCNTTTCTCCAAATTCAGGATGACTTACATCTTTCGCAAATAGAACGTATATATCCGCACTATCCCCATTTGTCACCCACATCTTTTCGCCATTTAGGACGTAANAACCCCNNTCCTCGTCCAANTTAGCCCTACATTCCATAGACGCAGCGTCAGTGCCAGCACCAGCTTCGGAAAGCGAGTAAGCCCCAATTTCATTACTGGCCAATCTTGGAAGATANTTTTCCTTCTGCATTTTGTTACCATGTAGTGCGATGGTCTTCGCACATAGTCCCACATGGACGCAGAACATTACGGAAAATGACGGATCCACTCTAGCCAGCTCTTCGATAATTATTGCCTCAGTTACATCATCTACCGGGTTTCCCCCGTATTCTTCTTCAATTGTAATCCCTTGCAGGCCCAATTCGCAGAACATTTGCCACTCCTCCAAAGGNGCNCTTTGCTCCTTGTCCCTGATNAGACAGGTGGGCGCCAATTCCTTTTCTGCGAAATCTCGAACCATTTCTCGAATCATTTTCTGGTCATCGTTTTCTGAAAACTCCATGTCTCTCGTGCCGTTGGGAGGTGGCATTTGTAGTTAATTACTCGTTGAAATATATCGAGCCTGAATAGTCGAATAGTTGAAATTGATAACCACGCGCGCCGATTCGGTAATCTNTATGGATGGAGACGATTATTTCGAATTCAGCATACCCCATGACAGGAAATACTCCCTTGATCATTTGTGGTTGCAGACTATGGAAGATAAAGACGATGACGCATTGGTAAAGATAGGACTCAGTGAGTTTATTCTAGCTGAATATGGCAGAGTGATAGAGGTTGTTCTAACTAAGCCAGAAGACGATACCGAGATCCACTCTGAAGGAGGGGACGAATCCAACGAGGATGGCGAAATACCCCAANCAANAAACTCTGGAGGGGACGAGCTAGGAATTGACGATTTACTCATTACTGTTAGAACAACCGAAGACCGGGTACTGATCAACGCTCCATTTCCATGTAAGATTTCAGACCTAAATGGGGATGTGGAGGACAACTCCGATCTAGTCAACGAAGATGCATATGGGGATGGGTGGTGCATGATTGTCAAGCCATTTGAATGGGATGAAGACATGTTCCTAAATGAGCAAGAGTACATCGAACATATCAATGAGCTATGATCATGGCCACGAAAGGGANGGCCACTCTTCTTCTTCACCATCTTCCCAAGGGAGGGAGTCCAGTACGCCTAGTNCCTCCTCGANGCTTTCTAGATCATTTTCTATCTGAAGNCTGTGNATCCATGCTTTGAGCCTACCAAGCCTCTTGCCTGGCTCTAGNCCAGTCACTTCNGCCAGAAGAACCCCGTTTACCAGNGGGGCANTTCCNGACTTCAATTCAGGCATCGCCTCCAGNGAGTCNGANAATTCAGATANATCTTCNCCAATCCCGCGCCGATATTCCAGAAACTTTGCTCGTCTAGACTCAGGTATGAAAGATCTAAACCTCCTAATGCTAGAATCACTAGATTCCAGATTTGCATGCTTCAGTTCATGCAGAAAAGAGACTGACCCCACCTCATCGTTAGAAGCCCTGAGATTATGTCTGATCAATGCCCCAATCTCCTGCCCGCTTCTCTCATCATTGCTGCATATTAGTGCTAGGTTCACAATGTAGTCTTCGCACATTTCTACTCCCAAGTTCACAAATAGACCTGGTAGGATGGCATCCAGCACTCCAGATTTCTGCATCTCCTCGATAATAAATAAGCAATCCCTCGAAGAAAGAATTGCACTTAACTCGCTCCAAATCCTTTCCTTGGAAATCGAATCAAGCATCACAAGATTGTTAGAAATGGCAGACATCAGCTCGTCATCCATTCTTCTTACTCTGCCCGGAGAAGATAGGAATCTGAAGGCCCTTACTATCCTCAATCCATCTTCAGAAATTCTTTCCTCTGCGTTTCCAACCGCCCTGACCACTCCGGACTCCAAATCTTCAGTTCCGCCAAATGGATCAACCAATCCCCCCTCCGAATCTATGGCCATTGCATTTATTGTGAAATCTCTTCTAGATAGGTCTCCTTGGATGCTAACTCCAAAAGTGACATTTTCGGGTCTCCTGCCATCCCCGTAACCTCCATCCTCCCTTAGGGTGGTAACCTCCCAGACCCTTTCAATCCCCTCTGGCTGGTCAAGTCTGACTCCAATGGTCCCAAAATTAGAACCTATGTCCAATGAACGAGGAAAAATCTCCAGAACCTCTTCTGGCTCCAGTGTGGTCGCTATGTCCATGTCACCCGCCTCGTTCCCGGATAGCGAATCCCTTACCCAGCCCCCTACAATCCAGGCTTCACCATGCTCCCGCAGCCTTTCTAAAACGTGAATATCTTCGACGTCAAGAAATTGTAGTAAGTCAGTCATTGCCACAGCCCTCTCGCCAATGCTAGGGGGGGCAGATATATTGAGTCACGGCTCTTGCGGCAAACGTGCAAGTCGAATTGGTGCCAGTTGACTACCTTAGGCCCCATGAGGAAACAATTAGCGATAAGGTAGATGAATTAGAGAAGGTAACAAAGAGGTGGAAAGCGTACGTTTTGCCTCTCGTCGTCGATAGGGATACCTGTACAATACTCGATGGCCATCATAGGCACCAAGTTGCAATTAGGTTGGGATTGAGCTGCTTACCATGCGTATTGGTGAATTATCTGGGGGATGAGTCAATAGAACTGGATGTTTGGCCAAATTGTGGCAGGGATTCGATAACTAAGCAAGAGGTCCTATCGCATGGTGAAAGCGGGACCCTAATGCCTCCGAAGACCAGCAGACATCGCCTCCCTGATTACTTGCCGCCAATCGCAATACCACTATCGCGGCTTTTGGAGCCAGCTGAGTGGGGAACAAAAATTTGAATCATGGGACCAAGTCATCATGACCGCCAAATAGGCCCGAAGACTCTTCTTCTGGGGATCCCGGAGAGGCCACGTCCAATGACAAGTATTCGAAGAATAGAGGCCACAAAGGACCCAACCAGTCAATTTCTGACAAAAGCAGATCCACAACTGGGTGCTCCAAGATCTCTTCCTCCGAAGAGAACTCATTCAAAGAGGGTAGATCTCTTGGCATCTCCCTAAGAGAGGATACTAGTTCGCCCAGGCGCCCCCTTACCAAATCATCAATTTCGAAGATTTCACTAATGAAATCGAGTGAATCCTCTATGTGGAAGGATAGCGACACAGGGTCTAGTGGATTTAGGACGCTATCGGAGGGGTCTACGGGACTAAAGACGACACCCCCGAGGTCTGTATCGAACCAACTGCCACCCTGCATCTCCCTCTTAATCAGCCTCTGATGGATCCTCCCCCCAAACGGGCCCAAGATGAATCCGCCCTCTTGGACTAGATTCTCTATTTCCCCGGGGACCTCTCTAATTGAGCCCGTAATTAGCACCCTATCCACCAAACCATATGACTCATCGCTTTCTTCTCTCCCATCCAAGCAAACAATGCGAATCTCCCCCTTGCTTTCGAAACCATCGATCCTTGCTTCTGTGTGTCTGATTACCTCTTTATTCGACTCGGCAATAATCACCGAGCCATTCTTACCAACGAGAAAATCAAGAAGAGCAGCCAAATAGCCCCCCTTGGAACCAAGTAGGACTATTTTCTGACCTTCTTTGACCTCAAGGTGGTGCATCAGCGTCACTATCATATGCGGAGCGGAAATTGTCCTAGAAGTTCCAGACTCCAGCTCCATGAAAGGAACCGGCCTGTCGCACCAAAAATCCTCCAAGTCAAAATCTGTGAATCTGGATGGGTCTATGGACTCCATAGCATCCGAAATCTCCCTGTTAACTGGAATTCCGGCTTCCCTTAGCCTGCCAATTAAGTCAGCCATCATACCCTTGTCCTCCCACCCCTATTGACCATAGAGGATTTGAATGCATTGCCCCTCGGACCTCACGGGGTCCGTGGTCTAGGGGTTATGACGTTGCTCTTACAAAGCGAAGATCGCAGGTTCAATTCCTGCCGGACCCACCAAAATTGAAATTTTGCACCATTTTGCCCCCTTTTCCCAAGTGAAAAGGTCAATAGTGATGCCTACTACAGATTTCCGTGGTCGATGAGGCTGCTGCACTCGCGTCGCGGTTGGCACACCGATTGAAAAAACGAGGATGGACAATATCGACTGCAGAATCATGCACCGGCGGTTTGCTGGCTTCACTGCTAACGGACATTTCAGGAGCAAGCTCGTGGTTTTTGCAGGGCTGGGTAGTTTACACCAATGAATCCAAGTCTCGGGAACTAGGAGTGGCTAAGTCGTCATTCGAGGAAGGAGCCGAGGGTTCTGTTTCA
Source organism: Methanobacteriota archaeon (assembly GCA_002728565.1). Taxonomy (GTDB): domain Archaea; phylum Thermoplasmatota; class Poseidoniia; order Poseidoniales; family Thalassarchaeaceae; genus UBA36. The sequence continues at coordinate 14,853 of PBUX01000012.1, forward strand.
AACAAGGTCGCCGTTCAAATGGCTAGAGGTGCAAGATACAAGTCCGGCTCAAATGTCTCCGTTGCTATTACTGGAATCGCCGGTCCAGCTGCTGCCGATTCAGACAAAGAGGTGGGAAGGGTCCACGTGGCGGTAATTGCTGAGGACTTCTTTTTAGCCAGAAGGATGGATTTCGGAGTTAATGACAGGCTGGACAACAAAAGGTCNTTTGCTTCATTCGCCCTTAGGTTGACTTTGGAGACCTTTGATCGACTATCCAGCGATGAGAACGACAAGCAGTCAAGGAACAAGCCACCTTTGGATTCTCTAGAGGAAGATGAAAACACGGAAGAAGGGCAAATCTCTGAGGAATGGGAGGGGGTTATCGCTTGGGATTCAGATGAAGATGCGATCTCTCGTTCACTCGATAAGGTGGATTTGGCATCACTCACTGATTGGGATGAATAATCCAGAATTACAAACTTGGTAGACGATACCATCAAGGGCGGCCCATCTAGATGGACCTATGTGCATTCTGACCCGTGGCAAGAAATTTGCCGAACGTTGGCCGAAGCCGGACTACTGGTTCAAGCTAGTGCCAGAGAAGGAATCGAAGCCCTATCGAGCTTGGACCCACTTATCGAAGCAGCGAACTCCTCTGGAGTCAGATTAATCGATTCCAAAGCAGTAAATGAGCTTCTTTCCTTCTCCGTCGAAACCCCCGAAACATCCCAAGAAAGAACAAANCAGAAGTCACAGGCAATGCTACCNGGTCAAGGAGAAAACCCCGTTTTNGGAAGGAAGGTGGCACCGATTCCGAAAAATCAGTGGTCTTCNAAGCCAAGGCCACATGGCGATTACGANTATAGATTGGACGATTTCCCCATGAATGCCAGNGATCTAGATGGGGATGTGGAAGTTCATTTCGATATTACCGGCGGATCAAAGACCGAAGGNAGCCTTTCTGACATGCAATCCTGTTTTTCTAGCAGACTGCAGAAAATTAGGAACTTGATGTTGGCAGCTGGAAATCTACCGAGGAGGCCAATAAGAAACTCGGAGGCGTGGCGGAATCGCCAACGCTTCAACTCAAAAGAGAATGAGATATCCATTGTAGGGCTAGTTAAGGATGTAAAGTGGACGCGAACAGGAAAACTAAGTTTTGTCATCGAGGACGAATCTTCCCAAATCGAGTGCCTTCTCAATCCGCCATCTGACGCTTCCCCCTTGCACCCATCTTTGGATGGACTAATGGTGGATGAGGTGATTGGAGCAAGTGGGTACTTTCTCCCTGGTGAAAGGGACTCCCCGCTTTGGGTCAGGGACATACACAAGCCACCATTGGGAAATCACTCAAAGAACCAGTCGGGACCAGACCGAGCCGTTTCTGCTGCTTTCCTATCAGATGTCCATTATGGCAGCAAGACATTCCTGACGGCACAATGGGANAAAATGATTGATTGGTTCAATAATGACCCTCTCGCAAGGAAAATCAAGTATTTCGTATTGAGCGGCGATGGNGTCGATGGCGTTGGCATTTATCCAGGCCAAGAGAGGCATCTGAGTGTCACCGACCTATTCAAGCAATACAGCGAGCTAGCTTCAATTCTGGCCGATATACCTGACTGGGTAGATGTGATAATGCTGCCCGGGAATCATGACGCAGTTCGTCCAGCAGAGCCTCAACCTGCCCTGGATCCTGAGGTCCAGCAAGACTACTCAAACACGACTTTCGTTGGAAACCCGTGTGATTTCAGCCTCAATGGAGTGAGGGTTCTTTCTTATCATGGCAAGAGCATCGATGATTTTGTCGCCACTCTCCGTTCGGTTTCTTACTCCAAGCCAGAAATGGCCATGAGGGCAATGTTGGAGAGGAGGCACCTNGCCCCTTCTTGGGGGGGAAAGACGCCACTTTCTCCAGAGCCAGAAGACCGGCTAGTAATTCCAGAAATCCCCGATATTTTTGTTACCGGGCANGTTCATGGGCACTTCGTNGGCGACCACAAGGGTACAACATTGGTCCACAGTTCTACTTGGCAAGACCAGACTGATTTCCAGAGGATGTTGGGCTTTCAACCAAAGCCNTGCATACTTACCGTGGTCAACCTGCATACATTTGCCACAGCTTCAATTCCCTTCAACTAGGAAAAACCTCGCCAGGGTACAGATTTGGCCATATTTCCCTCAGGTCTCTTCCTTCAATAATGGCGACTCCAGCTTTCTCGAAATCCCTTCTGGAACTCTCCCTTATCGGATTGAATCCAATGAACTTCGAATCGCCTATTTTCATTGAGAGATCGGTCCCCGAATCGCCTACACAAGCAATTTTGCCAGTTTCGAAATCATTTATTTCCGCCAATTTCCTGACCATTATCCCTTTCTGATGGGATCGAACCCTTACTGGGGCACCTCCAACCAGCCACCCATCGTCATCCCAGACAAAACCATTTGCAGCCCANTCATCCACTTTGAGCATATTGGCTATNGTCCCTACGCAAAGGTCGATGCCGGATGAGACGATAGCAACGAAAACCCCTCTCTTCTGCAACTCAGTTACGACATCCCTAGCGCCATCCATCAATCTGGTTCCAGCGAAGCATCGCATGATGTCGTCCCTGTGNATCGCCTCCTGTACTGCTCTCCATCTTCCGATGTCCTCCTCAATGAACTCCTCCTCGCTAACCTCGCCACTTAGGAACAACTCCAGGGTNCCAGAATTGTCAGTACCGAAATTTTCGTGAATCGTCTCCCAAGTTGATCCGTTATCAGCAAGAACCCCATCACAATCGAAGGCGACAGCTTGTAGCATCACCACTCCTTGTTGAAATCCATATTTAATTTGACAGGTGGATTGATTTGATGTGGCTTAATCGGCAAATTATGACCGAAAAATACACTCATCCCNGTGCAGTCAAGGCAAAGATGCTACTTTTCGGGCCTCTTGCCGAGAACATGGGAACCCGGCAGATCGACCTAGCACTNGATTTGGGGACCTCTGTATCAGAATTGGCNGAAAGGTTCGAATTCGGTGAATTGTCGAAATCGGGAATAAATGTTGCAATTAACGGNGTTGTGACGAAGGATTTTGACTCAATTATCGAAGATGGCTCCGAGATAGCTTTCCTACCTCCTGTTTCCGGCGGATAGTAGAAATTTTACCGAAGCATTTGAACCATCAAACCCCTGCCTGCCATCATGGCATTAGGGCCGCAGGAGATGTTCTTCCTAGCAATCGTAGTGTTCTTTCTTTTCGGGGCGAAGAGAATTCCCGAATTGGCCAGAAACGTTGGCCGCGCCAAGGGGGAATTCCAAATTGGAATCAAAGAGGCCAATGAAATGGCCTCGATTAGCGATATGGATCGAGGTGGCATGACCGAAGACGTGGCCTCCGAACAAGAGTGATTAACCCTTGCTTCTCCTTAGNTTCAAAGGCGAGCCACAGTGNAGGCACACCCCCATGTCNCCCCTTTTTCGAGAGGTTCCTTCTGGTCTTTCTTGGGGTTGGTCGCATGCAACACAACTAACCTCCCATGACCAAATTCCTTCAATCCCACTAGTCTCGATCGAGAGCCAATCCAATCCGGATAGGCTGCACAAGTTTTGCAAGCGATAGTCATCAGTAAGCAAGGGGGCCTNCAACTCGATCGCGAGNGCAAACAGTCNGAGGTCAATCTCCGATAGGCCCCCCAGGTCCCCAGACTCCCGTGCAATTTCAGTGGCCTTAGATACGGACTCTTCACCCGGCTCAGCCCAATTCACAAATAACTCCACCATCTCCATCCTATTGCGATCCAATCTCCCCAACTCTGCCCTCTGACCCTCTAATGCGAAACCATTCGAAATCATTGACACCGGCATCGCCAACAGCGCGCCTGTGTCAAGGACCATGCCCCCTTCCATGGCCCCGGATGGATGTCACACTCATAGAGTCAGGGTTGGNCTTCAATTGTCACTTTTTCAAGAAAGCGCTAAATCCACCCATTGTGGCGATTATACATGCTAGAGCGCATCACAGAGGGCGTAATTGATTGGGCAGATGAATTTGGCCTCCTAGGTCTGGCCATCGTCTCGTCTTCCGAAGCGGCATTCCAACCAGTCCCACCTGATTTGCTGGTCATTCCAATGTCGGTTTCAGCAGATAGTACGTGGGAACTGCTTGCAATCTTCTTAGTAGTCTCNATTTCTAGTGTTGTTGGNTCACTAGGGGGCTATGCAATCGGCCTTTTCGGAGGACGACCCATCCTTGAGAAGATGGCAAAGAAATCATCGGTTTCGAAGTTGGAGGCACTTACTGAGAGGTTCGGAGAAGCCGGCGTATTCATCGCCGCAGTCTCGCCCATTCCCTACAAGGCTGTAGCATGGGCAGCCGGCGCAGGTAGGATGAACATCAGANTATTTATTTTCGCAGGACTAATCGGTCGTGGGATAAGATTCGGACTTGAGATATTGGTGATTGGCNTNTGGGGGGACGAATTCATCCGAAGCCTGGAGAGCCCNATATTCTGGCTTATCGCTGGANTGNTTACTCTAGTGGCATTCATCCCACTTAGAAGATGGTGGGTGGCTTTGGACTCCGGGGATTCAATGGAGGCCAAGCCTGAATTATCGAACCGATTATGAGAGTCATTGGTCTCGCCCACCCCAGCTCGTGTGGTGTAGTTCGGTCCATCATGCCGCCCTTTCGAGGCGACGACCCGGGTTCAAATCCCGGCACGAGCACCAAAAGGGGTCACTCAACCTCGATGATTCTAGTGGGNATCCCCCTGTCCGATGCTTGCTCGATCACTATCCTGGTCCACTTACTGGTGGGTGANGGCATGGCAAGGATATGGCTAGCCGCNTCGAGAATTTTCTCAGTCAAGGTGTTAGGGGCCTCTGCCCTGCCCCTGTCTTTCAGGCTCTTGGAGTAGTCGCCCCATTCTTCAGCAAATACCGCTATTGGGATGATATTCGAGTCAGCCCATCTCTCTGCCATGTAGTCAACACCACTGGCCCCACCCACTATTACCAAATCCGGATATCCATTTTCATTCGTCCACAATTCCACATTCTCNTCGAACTTTTCAAAGTCATAGAATCTACTGGATCCCACTATTGCAAGATTGATTATTTCCCCATCAGAATTTAGATCAAGACTACCAAGCCGATCGACCGTATCCTGTCCCGAGTACAGCGCCATCATGCCGTCAGGGGGNCACCATCGAATAGCTATTGCCCACAATAGGGTCNCTTTTCACACGCACGACTTGATATTGTACCCCTTCTTGGGAGGTTCGGAGAGGTTGCCAATGACTCTGGACATCGACTCAATCAGGAAGGAATTTCCCATTCTCGGTAGAACCCTGCCGAATGGAAAACAACTGGTGTATTTCGATAACGCTGCAACATCTCAGAAGCCATTGTGCGTAATAGAGGCCATGTCCAGGTATTACTCAGAGTACAACTCCAATGCCCATAGGGCAAATCACACCCTTGCCGATGAAGCCACGACAGCCCTAGAAGGAGCAAGAGGCTCAATCTCCCGGTTCTTTGGAACTTCTCCNGAGCAAATGATCTACACCAGTGGNGCAACTGAGGCGATTAACCTAGTCGCCTATGGNTGGGCTCGTGCGAACCTTTCCAATGGAGATGTTGTAGTCCTTACGGAAATGGAACATCANGCAGACATAGTTCCTTGGCAGGAACTTTCCAAAGAGAAGGGGATAGAGGTCCGTTACGTTCCAATCGATCTGGAATCCTTCACCCTGGATATGGATGCTTTCGAAGTAGCGGTTCAGGGNGCCTCTCTGGTTTGCGTTGTTCACACCAGCAACGTTCTTGGAATCAGGAATCCAATAGAAANAATCGTCGAGCTTTCACATTCAGTAGGAGCAAGGGTTCTAGTTGACTGCGCTCAAGGAGCACCACACGANATGGTCAATTTCGACTCCTCTAACATCGACTTCGCAGCGATCTCGGCCCACAAGATGGGCGGTCCAACTGGAATAGGGTGCTTGCTAGTCAGAATCGATGCAATGATGCAGATGCAACCATTCCTAACNGGTGGATCCATGATAAAGAAGGTCAGCACCGAGGGGTCGACTTTCCAGGAAGGGCACGCAATGTTCGAGACCGGAACGCCAAGAATAGCCGAGGCGATTGGTTGGGGGGCTGCAGTGGAATGGCTCGATAAATTTGAGATGAAGGAAATTCATTCTCATGTGAACTCGCTGGCGTCTCTTGCCGCCAAACTAATGTCCGAGATTCCAGGAATCACCGTATTTGGGGATCCAGGGCGAGATGACAGCAGCGGCGCAGTGTCNTTCCTGCATGATTCCATCCAGTCGCAGGACCTAGCCCTATTGCTGGATGAGGGGGGTTTTGCCGTAAGGACAGGGCATCATTGCGCCCAACCGCTGATGGATGCCATGGGGGTNCCCTCGACAAATAGGGCCTCATTTTGGCTTTACAACACGCACGAAGAGGTCANNTCGTTCGCTTCGCACCTTTCTGAAGTCGTTTCCAGATTCTCATAATTCGTCATATTCAAGATGGNCCTTCATGACGAGCATGCATGGCAGAGGGAGGGCGTTGGCCCCAACACCTTGACTCAATAGTGGAAGAGTTCGCAGGTTGTTTNGACTCAATGGAGAGGTATGAACTACTGTTCCAATACGCCAAATCGCACCCNTCCCCCCTCCCTCAGGAGGATTGGACCGAGGAGAATCAGGTTCATGGGTGCCAATCCCGTGCCCACATTGAGTGCACNACCGATGAAAGTGGAAATTTCATCCTCAGAGGTGGCGCGGACGCTCAAATCGTACAGGGNCTGATGGCCATTACTTCAATAGCCGTAAANGGGATGCTTCCGGAGGAAGTGGGAAAAATGCAACCAGATTTCGCAGATGCAATGGGAATCCGCTCATCTTTGACCCCAAGCAGGGCAAATGGATTCCTAAATATGTTCAAAAGGGTCAGGGAAGAAGCAGAAAAATTGGGGGAATGACTATTTCGATTGAAGAAAAGGTGTTGGAAAAATTAGGAGACGTCGAAGATCCAGAATTGAAAATTTCAGTGGTCGAACTCGGGTTAATTTACGACATTCGCATAGAGGGCGATCACGTTGAGATAGATATGACATTGACTAGCCCAGGATGCCCCGTAGCTCCAGAAATAATGGCTGCAGTTCACCGTTCAGCACTATCTGCGGATGGACTAAGCAGTGCGCATGTGAACCTGACATTTTCACCACCTTGGGATCCAAGGGTACATGCTTCGGAAGATGCCAAATTCGAGATGGGTATTTTCGATTAGCCTCTATTTTCTGCGGCAAAAACGGTGTTTTCCATTAGCATTCCATTTGTCATTGCCCCACCCCCTCCGGGGACTGGAGTGCCCCATCCCGCCACTTCGGTCACACCCGGGTCGAAATCTCCAGAGATCTTACCGTCCGGCAATCTCGAGAT
>PBUX01000013.1 GCA_002728565.1 Methanobacteriota archaeon
GCCCGGTGAATGCGAGATGGCCGCCATCGAGCAAACCTCACTCTCGGGAATCTCTTGGCTTGTTCCAGAAATACCCAGGCTAACCACCTCGGGAACGAGGAGGGCACTTTCCGTGCCGTTCAGGGATTTCATCGTCGAAGAGGCACCCGAGTCGTCCGAATCGCTTTCCGAGAGGTGGGAGGAAGGGCCCACGGAGGGGGATAGGTGGCATCCGGAGGGAGCCTCGCTAAGATTGAGGTTCACCCTTCCAGCTGGCACGTATGCAACAGTTCTGATGAGGGAGCTGATGCGCTCTCCACTGAATCACTATTGATCAGAGACGACCCATTTCCAAGGCCTCTATCTGGCCAATCAACTCGTGCGATTGTCTGACCCTATCTTCGAAACCGTCCACCAGCCCGTCTCCCTCCCCTAGGACGGCCTGCACTTCTATGTACATCATCCCAAAGGCAAGGGGCTTGATTTCCACTTCCTGCACTTCTTCGAAACCACCAATTAGCTCCGCGATGCCGTCGTAATCAGGGGATCCTTCTTCAGGCTGCTCCATCGTTACCTTGTATTTCACAACAACCTCGCCCATAATTTCACCCTCACGGTCCCTCGAATCTGCATTCGGGGCAGATGTACTTCACAGACTGGACCCTGCAACGCTTACTCCTGCCGAGTGGCCTTCCACAATTCGGGCAGGGGAAAGTCGTGCTACCCTCCCCTACGAGAGGGGTTCCCGAGGAAGTACAGATAGCCACTCTCTTCGCCTTCATTCGATCACTCGACTTTCTGGGCGTGCAAGGTCCCCTTTTTAGGGTTGATTGTGCTATTGGGGGGATGGGTATTCGCCCTTGGCTTCCCAGCATAGGTTGAAAAAAAGAATCCCTGATTGGGTATTGTGTCAGCGCACTCCGATAAATCAGGCAATCAGGACGAACTGAAGAAGTTTGTAAACGACGAAGGGGGAATTTGGAGCCTAAGGAATATGGATAGGGTAAGGGATTGGAACAATATAGAGTATGCTGCGGGATTGTCCGGCAAGAACACTCCTTCCACTGGGCTTTCTATGAATAGGGCTTTCATACCGCCCGGGGGGGTCGCAAATGCCCATATACACGTAGATTTCGATGTGATGATATACCTGCTTAAGGGGAGCGTGAGGCATGAATACGGCCCTGGTTGCAGGAATTCTGTGATACACAGCGAGGGTGATATGTTCTACATTGAGCCAGGGCTCCCTCATGAGGTGTTCAACTGCTCCGAGGACGACTGGGTCCATGCCCTAGTTGCCCGATCCGATGCCTCTGAGTGGCAGAACATAATTCCCTACGATAGGGACTCCGAGTAGCTTCCCTTGGATGAAGGAATCTGGGTAGTGCATTCTTGTACAGATCGGGGAGTATCCCCCCCGACCTGCTTGCGTGTTTCAGTGTTCTTGCCAGTATTCAAACTAGCTTGTCGATCTCAGCACCAACTCTGGCGCCGATACCGACGAGTAGGCCGTCCACGATCCAAGCTGGCACTACGTCAGCTATGCCGTCTCCAGCGTTAGCTATCGATGCACCCATCTCGTGTGCTCCGGTCAGGGTCATCATGCCCCCAAGGACCATCAGTCCGAAGGCGCTTGCCCATGCAGAGTCACAGCGTGTGTGCACTTGCCACCAAACCGCGCCAGCGGCTATCATGGATAGCATTGGCCAAACCTCTGGCACCTCGAACTCGGCTGCTGCCCAGCCCGTTTCGATGCCGCCGGCCTCGGTTGCAAGGACTATTGCCAGCAGTGCACCCACTGCCTGGGCCAAAAGCCTCATGCCGTTGGGCATGTAGTTCCCTTCGACATCACCGTCACCGTCGTTCAGCATGTGGCACCAGGTTACAACCGGTAGCACATGTGCACCCGAGAATGCCATCCAGACCACTGCAAGAGCTACAGCACCCTCAAGGGTGCCAATTCCCATTGCAAAAACGGCCCAGGACAGCACAAAGGCGCCACCTACTTCTGCTTTCATTGCGTTCATATCTACGTTCATTTATTCATCCCCCTCGTTTAACGAGTGGTTCCACGTGCAATCCATGGACTATATAACTCAGCAGGTGCCTGAAACGGCCCAGATAGTCATTATTCGACGTTTCCAGAAGAGCCGGTGTAGCTAAAAACACTTGATGTCATTGGGTAAATCAGATCTCCTATCACACATCTCTCTTCGAGATCTTCCTGAATCCAACCTTCGACTCGACTTTATCCCCGTCATCCCTGACCACAATCCCCACATCCTCCAGGTGGGAGCTCAATTGCTCCATTGCAGACATTCTCGCTGCCTCTCCCCGGAAATTAGGAAGCATGTTCTGGCAGACTAGGTATGTTTCCGATGATGAGCTTCTGCTTGCTGTCGGAGAAAAACGAGTTACCGAGGAGAATCGTTGCTTCGCAGCGTTGACCAAGCCCTCTATGCCAGCGCCTTGGAAGACCTTTGTAACAAAGCAACCACCGGGCATTAGCATCGTGGCCGCCAAATCCAACGCCATAGTTGATAGGTCTAGGGAAATAGCCTGATCGGTGTCGTAACGCCCAGTAAGGCCGGGGGAAATGTCACTGATAACCGCATTGAGCCCATCCCCTGGGACGATACCTGAAACGGCATCAATCGTCTCTTGGTCCGTAATGTCGCCAATCAGCAGCTCTGCCCCCCCTATGGGGCTGGTGGCCAGGATGTCAACCCCGACAACAAAGCCACCCTCGCCAGCCAACTCAACGGCCACTTGGGTCCATCCACCGGGGTGGCACCCGATGTCAAGCACAGAGTCCCCATCCCTGATCAGGTTGAAGCGCTCTTGGATTTGCTTGAGCTTGTAGGCAGACCTGGCCCTGTAGCCCTTCGACTTAGCCTCTCGCCTCCAATGGTCGCGTCTGTTCTCCTGGTACCAACGCTTGCTCACGACCCCCCGGTGAGGACATTGGGTTATGAAGGAGGGGCCGCTGCGACGCTCAGTGATACGGCTTATGCCAAAATCTAGTGTGTATCTGGCATTGGCGGCAGTCTTGGCTTGCTCCTTCATGGCTTCTGGATCAGGTGAAGATACAACATGGGAGTCAGAGGGGGGGCATTTGGTTCTGATGGAGCAATACACTGCAACTTGGTGCGAGTCCTGCTCATCCGTTGATGAGATGGTTTCTGAGTTCGCACGTGAAAATTCAGGCAGGTTGGTCAGGGTCGCAATTCACGATCATGTCGCAGATCCATTGGGAACCCCAATAACCGCTCACAGGATCCAATTGCACCCCCCTGCACCAGTTACCCCGACATTCTGGATGGATGGCGAAATGATGGGCGGCGGCTTGCCAGACAGGGCCATGCTATCCCAAGAGCTTCTATCTTCCGAAAGCTCCAGATCCGATGACTCCCGGATGAGGCTAAATTTGGAGAAAGTCACCAATTCCGAGCTGTCAATAACCCTGTCAATCACAGCGGCCGAATTGGATGGCGAATCCAGGGCCTCCATTTTCGCGATTCTGGATAGCGTTTCTCTAAACGAGTCAGAGGCGGGAAATGGTCTGACAGAACATCACGATGTCGTTTTCGCCTATGCCGAGTCGCCCGTCAACGGCTCCGATGGCTGGCAATATCCTGAAGAAGTTTGGAGCCCCATGGAATCTGCAGGGCATGATGACTTTCCTTCATCTCCAATAGTTATTAGGACAAACCTGACCATACCTGATGGCGTAGAACTGTCAAACCTCAGATTGGTCGCTGTACATGAGAGAACCAACCATAACGGGGAAATTGCGATGACAAAGGGGGCGGTTGAGCTTTTCATAGGCGAGGGCGAAAAGGAAGCGGGAACCCCTTTGGCAGCACCAATAGCAGCNATACTGGCGATTTCCACTATCGCACTTACAANCCAATCTCGTCGATAAGCGCACGTGCGNTAGCCCTGATGGCCTGCTCCGATGACGCAGTNGGNTCAAAACCCGTATCTTTCAGCTTACTCACGTCCAAGTAAGTTTTCGGAACGTCGCCTGCCCAACCCCTGCTTCCCCCGGTGTAGTCTAGGGTCACGCCTTCCAAACCACTTTCCTCGATCACTATTTCCGCGATTCTGGATACCGAGCAAGTATCCCCGGTACCAAGGTTGTAAAGATTGACCTGCCCCTCCCCCCTTTCCATTAGGTGGAGCATGGAATTCACACAGTCTTCAGCGGACATGTATGATTTCTCCTGCTTGCCATCACCAAGAACCTCTAGCCTACTCGAATCATTCTTCAGTTTGTGAATGAAGTCGAAAATAACCCCATGAGTGCCCCTTGGACCAACAATGTTGGCAAACCTGTGTATGAATCCCTGAGCCCCGAATGTCCCCGCCCATGCGGTGATCAGCGCCTCGCTAGCGAGCTTAGAGGCCCCGTACAGTGAGATCGGCATCGTAGGCCCGTAACTCTCCGATGTCGGCATTTCGCTGGCCTCCCCGTATACCGCTGAACTCGAAGCGAAGGAAATCGTAGAAACCCCTGCGTTCCTCATGGCCTCTAGAACGTTGTAAGTGGCCATGGTCCCTTGCCTAAGGTCCGTGTCAGTGATCTCGGTGCCAAGCCGAATGTCCGGGTTGGCTGCCATGTGGTGCACCTTTTCCACGCCTTTCATAGCCTCAATAACCGATTCATAATCCAGCAGATCGCCCCTGAAAACCTCGACATTGCCGCTTCCTTCGTGATGAGCCAGGAAATCCTCCCTGCCACTGCTGAAGTTATCGAATACCCTGACCTTCTTTCCACCTGAGACCAAGGCATCCACCAGGTGGGACCCGATGAATCCAGCCCCACCAGTCACTAGCTCCATAAGCCTCGGACCAACGAGTACTCCTTGAGTCCATCGGCGCCATCGCCCCCAGTATTGTCGGCCTTTCCACAATTACTCTAACGTCCCATAATCCCTCAACAAAAACCCATAACATCCGAACGCTTCATTTGGTTTCTGTAGCGGCCCATTGGCGTGAATGCATCATCGGGCGATGGGCAAATTGACGATGAGACGCGCTTCTGGATTTGGTTTTTCGAAAAGCTCGCCCCGATTAGGGAAAAATTCCTCGAATTCAAGAAGTCAATCGGAGATAGTCCCGTAGGAGGCTACTTGGAGACTGCAACTCAGCTCGGGGAGGACATCTCCGATACGCTCCACGAATCAGCAAAACGTGCATCGGAGCTTACATACAGCGCAATTCTGAGGAGCCCCGCTACCGTCTGCATCATCATCCTCCTCTCCTCGTTTTTGATAGGAAAGGACTTCCAAGACTTCGAGCACCAGATAAACGGCGATGTGGAGATATACCTGCCAGATGGCGCAAATTCAACTGACCTTCTCAATGAAGTCAGGGAGCAGTGGTCAACAGATATCGTGATTCTCTATGTGCAAACAAATAATGCGGCTACGGGAAGTGAATTTGGAACTGAGAACATCACGGATTCTACAATATTGTCCCAGATTTCTTGGATTGAAGGGGATGATAACAATGCGGGCAAAGGTGGCACCAAATCCGGCCTCGACTACAACAAGAATGATCGGGGGTCCTTGGTTTGCAATCAGCCAGATTCTGGTTGTGACGGGGTCCTATGGGTCTTGTCTCCAGCGCAAATCGTGAAGGAGGCCAACTCCTCTAATTACAGATTTTCTTGCGCCGTCGAGAAATACGGTATCCCCGGTGCCAATGGCCAATGCGATTTCTCTACTCTGAACCCAAACACCGGATACTCGATACCACAAGGAGACGGGTCTCAGGAGAGGATAGATGAGTACGTAGAAAATGCAGGCGGCCTATTTTCAAATTTCGTCAGGGATACGAATTCTGACGGAATTTGGGACACGGGGGTGGTGATAATGGGTATCGCATTTGATATGACNAATACCGACATTACCCCCAGAATCGACCCAAAGGGNATTTCCGAGGAAAACCCCTCTGGCAGACTTAGGGACCATGAGGCNTTCATTTCTCACGCTCACATCCTATTGTCAGGGGCCACTCAGGATGANTGTGAGATATGCACTAGGTCGTATGAGAATCCAGTTTCCACGATGGACAAGGAAAGGCTGGACGTAATCCCTCAGCGAAGCGCCGTAACCGTCACCGGCCTAACTCCCGTGCTGCAAGACGTCTCAGATGCAATCTANNTGGAACTGGTCAACACAATGCTCCCACTTAGCCTATTGCTCGTGGGCCTCACTATGCTTATCCTTCACAGGAGCNTCAAGGTCCTGGTCATTTGCGGGCTCCCCATCGTCCTCAGCCTTGCAGTCACGTTCGGAACTACGGTCATCCTGGACATCACACTCACCCCAATGATCATATCGGCAGGACCAATTTTGGTAGGTCTGGGGGTCGATTACTCACTTCACCTCACAAATCGAATTGAGGAGAATAGGGAGGAAATACTACTCGAGAAGGCACAGCAGTCATGGCTGGCCGAGAGGGATGGCGCAGCGCCAGAGGGCTTCGATCCGTTCGACCCGATGATCAGCCTCACTGCTACTGTAAAGTCCGCGATGACCACGGGGCACGCAATTTTTCTTTCCGCATTGACCACAATCGTGGGNTTCAGCGTGCTAACTTGGCCCAGCTTGGTGCCAATCCAGCCCATGAGAACAGTCGGAGTCACACTTCTGATTGGCATCGCTTCGACATTCTTCCTCTCCATGATCATGGTGCCAGCGCTAATTGAATTGCTACAATATAGGAGGGGNGAGGCCCGGGAACTCTTCAAGACCAGCGTAATTGAGTCCACAAGGAGGAGCAGAGTAGAAAGGACAAGGGAAAAAGCTTCAGGACCTAGATCGCAGATAGCGAATAACAGGGAAAATGACGACGAAGCNACCATCCCTCTGATATTTGGCATACACGGATTACTTTTTGCAATACTCGCGACTGGGGCCCTATCCATCGGCCTTTACACCATGACTTCACTAACACTCAANAATGCAGTAATACTTGGATTGACGCTCTCATTGACAGTCACATTCTCCCAGATAGACGAGCTATGGGCTTCCATCGGAAAGGCCCCGCTAAAGGCCACCATACTGGTNCTNCTAGTCACGTTCATCCTTACTGCNAGTGGAGTTTGGATCTACAAGGATGAGCTCGGCAAAAATATCACAGGTGCTTCCGACGAGGTCCCACCGGGGCTCGAATCTTACGAGGCATTACGCGAGTATAGCTACATCTTCGAAGGCGGGCAGACGAACATGTTCATTGTTGATGCGACAGAAAGGGGGCCCCAAAACGACACCGCCCCCATNAGGGACCTCCCCATTCTTGACGCCATAGANNACATGCAAGTGATGTACCTGGACAATGTTGCCAATACCACCACAATAAGTCTGGTGAATATACTCAAGGCGGTTCACGTAGATCTTCAGGTAGAGGGTTTGAGCCTTTTCGATCAAAGCCTCTGGGAGCTTATCCATGACGAATGNTGGGACGAGTCTAGTAACCCATTCCGACCTGATTGCTGGGCATATTCAGTCAGCAGCCGCGAATCAATGGTAAACATAGCATTCGACACTCTTAGTCCNGAGATAAGGTCAATGCTGATGAATGCCGACCAGGGNNTCGGTGAGACCAAGACTCTTGTTTATGTCAATCAGCCATACATAAATCTGGAACGTGCAGGAAGCCTGAGGGACACCATAGATGACTATCTTGATGGCAATGGCTGCAGCGGGCCACTTGACTGCCCGGCACTCGGTATGGACGGGGTCAAGAACTCGCTGCTCACAGGAGGNCTCCCCGTCTCTCTGGATATCGATAAGGGAATCCATGACGCTCAATCAGACACAACCGCAGCCACAATGCTGATTCTCCTTGCTGTGATGGCAATCCTATTCCGATCCCCTCGCCTAGCGCTCTTCACTATGGCTGCCGTGGGGGTAGTCGTCCTCTGGCAGCCTCTTCTGATGCGATTCTGGTCGGTGAATGTCAATGTNTTCACCGCTATGATAGGAACAATTGTCTTCGGAATAGGGGTAGACGATTCTATCCACATAGTAGATCGAATCAAGGAGGAAAAGGAAACCCCNGCTGGAATCGTAAAGTCAGTTTCCCGAACAGGTCGTACAATCTTCGAAACGACATCAACGACTTGTGCAGGATTGGCAGCCGGTTTATTCGTAGCTATCCCCGGTCTTCAGAACTTTTTCGTTCTGATGATGCTTCTGCTTGTGTTCGCATTCCTCACTAGCTCTATATTCCTACCAACTCTTATTGTCACCTATCACGAGCTCCGATTCGCCCTCCAAGGGAGGTGGGGACAGTGGCAAGACTATGACGAGAGCGGATCCCTGGCCCAATCCGTTGTTCTGGACGCTGTCGTAGACTAGAGGCAATAATGATGAGGGTGCAGGGAGTAAGCCCCTTTCTGTTCACCTATAGGCTGGTCGCATTCAACTTTGCATCCTACCCGGTCCTGTCGATGCCCTGAGGACCTGCTTGGACTTGCTCCAGCGGAGTTGCTCGTTCCAGCCACTNTCAGGAAACCTCCCCCTTACGGGTTCACNGTACCCCTGTAGTGGTTCGTTTCTGCTGCAGAGCCGACCCTCCCGGGCCCCCGACTTGCGTCGGGCCGCTTGCATCGTGGAGAGGGGACTTTCCTCAGTGTCGTACACTGTCAGCGACCCTCCTGCTCCCTCATGCCCACGGCCAGCTACTATGGCATGAACCCACCGATTGAAGGGCAACTATCATGCACGTCCTACCCGACACGGCACCATGGCCAGCCCGGAGACTCTCAAGGAGAGGGCAGGAATAGCTGCCTGCTCGTTCATTTCCGATGGCATGTCCATTGGTTTGGGGACTGGCTCTACCGTCAAGTATTCCATAATTGAAATCGCCAGGATGATCAATCAGGACGGCCTGGAAATCAGAGGAGTTCCGACAAGCGAGAATACAAAGGAGTTAGCCACTTCATTAGGCATACCTCTGATTGATTTGNACGANGTACCCAATTTGGACATTACAATCGACGGAGCTGACGAATTCGACCCGCAATTCGACCTGATCAAAGGCGGAGGCGGTGCTTTAACCAGGGAGAAGATAGTNGCATCNGCCTCCAGTTCCATGGTCGTTGTGGCAGACTCGACCAAGCAGGTTCCCGCCTTGGGCGCTTTNCCGCTTCCGATAGAAGTGGATAGATTGCTTTGGCGAGAAGCAGCGACAGAGATCTCCGATTTCTGCCCTGGCCCCGTGACCTTGAGGGGAGGGGAACAAGATCCTTACGTTACCGACAACGACGGCCTAATTTTGGACTGCTCATTTGGGCCNACCATACAAGAACCCTCGAAGACAGAGTCACGCATATCCTCAGTAGTAGGGGTGGTCGAAGTAGGCCTTTTCGTTGGAATCTGCGATGCTGTGGTAATGGCTACAGCCGATGGCTTGGAAACACTTTTCAGGCCAGGCGGCCGTCTTGACTGACCCTCTTCGTTAAAACCGAACCTACAATCCCGAGCTGGGTCTGTAGCTTAGTCAGGTAGAGCACCCGGCTCTTAACCGGGCGGTCGCGGGTTCGAACCCCGTCAGACCCGCCATTCCAACCGTATTTTGACGGGGTTTTGATAACGAACCGACGAGCAGCGGCGTTCAAGGAGAGGNCGATGACCAAGGATTGCTGGATCGGGGATGTCAGGGAAGGGGCCCATGACGGCACCGAGGTAGAGCTGAAGGGATGGGTCTACAGGGCCAGGGGGTCAAACAAAATTTGGTTTATGGTTCTGCGAGACTCGACAGGAACAGTTCAGTGTGTGATTAAGCGCGANTCAGTAGGGGACGAGAGCTTCGATGAAATGANAAGCGCACTAATCGAATCCAGCGTNGTAATTAGGGGNCTNGTAGAGCCAACGGAAAGGGAGCATGGCCACGAAATACAAGTCACTTCCGCCGAGGTGGTTGGCCCGGTTAACCCGGATAGGCCATTCCCAATCACAGAGTCGGCAATGTCAGAAGCTGACGGGGGCGAAACCGAATTCCTGCTCGACAATCGCCACCTATACCTCAGAACGGCTAGGATGACCACCATGCTAAAGCTAAGAAGCACGGTCTTCGGGGCCATCCATTCGTACTTCAGGGACCGTGATTTCATCGAGTATCAGGCCCCGAACTTCGTCGCNGGAGCTGTAGAGGGCGGAAGCACCCTGTTCGAGGTCCCCTACTTCGGTCGCAAGGCATACCTTACACAGTCATGGCAACTATACGCCGAGGCCGCAATGCCAGCCCTGGAGAGGCTCTACACGGTGGCACCATCATTCAGGGCCGAGAAGAGCCGCACTCGCAGGCACCTCACCGAGTTCTGGCACGCAGAGATGGAAATCGCATGGGCCTCAAATGATGAGGTAATGGAACACGGGGAGGCAGTAGTCCGACACACTGCCAGAACACTTCTCGAGGAGAGGGCNGANGAGCTNACAGATGTGGGGAGGGACCTCGAACTTGTGGCCCGATATGCGGACAACCCCTATCCGCGGATGAGGTATGACGAAGCCGTAGAGGTCTTACAGGGAAAGGGCATAGATATTGAGTGGGGCCAGGATTTGGACTACTCAAAGGAGAAGGTGCTAACCGAGGACTTCGAAGTGCCCCACTTTTTGACTCACTACCCAAGAGTTGCAAAGCCATTCTACCACCGCCCCGACCCCGATGACCCCAAGTACGTCTTGTGCCACGACCTCCTGGCCCCTGAGGGATACGGGGAAATCATCGGGGGCGGCGAAAGAACATGGTCGGAGGAGGAAATACTTGAGAGAATCGACGAGGAGGGGACNCCTATNGAGCCGTACGAATTCTACATCGATGTCCGCAGATATGGGGGCGTCCCACACGGTGGATTCGGATTGGGCGTTGACAGGGTCTGCACATGGCTCTCGGGGGCNGATCACATTAGGGAGGCGATCCCCTTCCCAAGAGATAGTCGGCGAGTGACACCTTAGCTCGGAGAGATTGAAAATCCCCCGTATCGTGTCAATGGCATGGAGGAGGACAGGGGNCCATTGGCAACCATAGTCGCCCTTTCTTCGGTTACAGCTAGCATGTGCTGCCTCCCCTCAGTAATCTGGGTTCTATTTGCAGGCTCCTCCGCTATAGTGGCCGCGGATAATCTTTCAAACGACCTATACTACTCTTGGGTCCGANTCNCACTNTACATCANCTCCNTGGNCATGATTNCCATAGGGCTGGTGATNTACTTCAGGAATCGTGGGGTNTGCTCNTTGGACGATCTTCAAAGGAATAGAAGGAGGGTGNTCAACACCTCNCTNGCAGTNTTCACTGCCTCAGTGGCAACATACCTTGTNTGGAACTTTGTGGTACTNGANGTAATTGGANTAGCTTTGGGACTCCCCTGGGAGGACTCAGCATTCTGGAACANCTAACTNGCCTTTACGAATTCCTATTACGGCAAACACCTCCGGCATACCATGGGGNNNGACTGGCGCGANATTGACACNGCGAACCCAACCGACGAACACNCGATGCTTAGAAGCATGGTCAGNGACTTCGTAAAAGAAGAAGTCGAGCCTCAGGCACTCTCNAGCGATAGGAANGAGACATTCAACCTCGAACTTTTCAGGAAGCTAGGCTCTNTNGGNATTCTGGGCCTAACCGTACCTACCGAGTTTGGAGGGGCNGGGCTCGATGCAACCTCGGTCGTGATCGTCAATGAGGAGTTATCATTCTCCGACCCAGGTTTCTGTTTGGCATTCCTGGCTCACGATCAGTTGTTTGTCAACAATCTGGCTCATAGTGGCACCGAAGAGCAAAAGGAAAGAATCCTTCCAAAGGTATGCAGTGGGGAGTGGATTGGCTGCCTTGGGATGAGCGAACCAGACCATGGCACGGATGTCCTGGGCATGCAGACATCTGCTGTACCAAGGGAAGACGGATCTTGGGTTGTCAATGGTAGGAAAATGTGGATCACCAATGGGATAATCGACGATCAAGGAACTCCTGCCGATGTAGTTTGGCTCTACGCACGCACGGGGACTGACTCCAAGGGACGCGCGGAGCTTACCACCTTCTTGGTCGAGAAGGGGATGCAAGGCTATTCGGCCGGACAGAAGATAATTGACAAACTAGGGATGAGGGCCAGCACAACCGCCGAGCTAATCTTCGAAGACTGCGTCATCCCACCAGAAAATGTAGTTGGAAAGCCCGGCGAGTCGATGATCCACCTCATGAGGAACTTGGAGCATGAGAGGGTCGGTCTTGCCGCGATGAGCGTCGGAATAGCAAGGAGGTGCTTGGCCGATATGAATTCATACGCAAGCGAGAGAGAGGCATTTGGGAGCCAGATAAGGGACTTCGGACAGATTCAGAGGCACATAGGGGAGTCATGGGCCGAATACAGGGCCATGAGGTCTTACGTCTATGACACTGCAAGGCAGATAGATCTCTCACAAGCGGGGCATCGCCTAGACTCGGACGGAGTCAAGCTGTTCGCGACGACCGCCGCCAAGAACATAGCCGATCGAGCTATCCAGGTCATGGGTGGCTACGGGTATGTGGGCGAGTACGTGGTGGAGAGGCTATGGAGGGATGCGAAGCTTCTCGAGATAGGGGGGGGAACACTCGAGAGTCACCAGAAGAACATAACCAAGGACCTACAGAGAAACCCAGACGCTATAGACGGGTGATCAATCCACATCTTCCATTAGCTGCATCCTAAGAGAACCGTCAGAAGCCCTGTACTCTACGGACTTGAATGCAACCTTAACCTCGTGCGAGTCGAAAGGGTCCATTATCGTCGGCTGCCCTCCCCTGAAAAGCCCCATCAACGATTTGTACTCAGAGAGGGAAACTTCTGCCTCAATGTCATAGACAGCCGATTCAGCTCCCTCGTCCAATAGGTCATCTCCCTCTCCACCTCTGATTACAGTCCTCTGTATCCTCCTCTCTATGTGGATGGAGATTTCATTACAATTGATGGATAGCTCCTCCATTATCGTGCTCACTGGCATTATTTCGTCAGTCTCTTCTCCCTTCACAGGTCCCTTCATTTCCAAAAGCAGGGGCCTGACCAGCCGCTCCTCGCTCATACCGCTCAATCAACGTTCAATTAATCAAATTTGCAGTGGCAAAGAAAGTGTGAACCTCGACAACTATGGTGATTTCTTCTTCGTCATCAGTCGCGAATGGCCCCGGCTCGACCGTGTTCACATCCAGGTCTACTTCGATCTCGAGCACACCATGGCCCCAGTTGTCTTCTCGCCATTGCTGGAGGGCCTGAAACTCGTTTGCGGCCTCGTAGGTAACATTCTCGCCGTCGAAATTTGGGTAGACAGAAAGGAATAGATCGATGATCTGGCAGCTGCTGTCCTGCCCAGATAGGACATTCCTTTGATCCTCCCATTGTGCGAATAAACCGTCCTCTTCACCAGTCCTTTTGATGATATTAGCACCTATTGAATCACATTGGCTCAGTGGGTCCAAAAGCCCCCCGTTTGAGTCGGCATCGGGCAGAATTGACACATTAATCATGCCTACCCTGTATCCTTCCAGAAGCTCAAAATCATCCATGTGGAACTGAATCACTTTGGTTTCCTCGTCCTTCCAAATCTCTGTATGCTCCAATGTTTCCGTTTGCATATCGAAATAGATCTTCCACTCCTTCTCCTTCAAGGTGTACTCGACAATCTCTCTATTGTTCATGAATAGGTCTGCCGTGGTGTAGGAGAAGANGAACATCGTAACTACGACGGATGTGATGAAGAACCTGTTCCCNCCGCTGTCNGAGAACAAATTNGCCAGAATCGAACCAATCGAACCATCNAATTCCGNCATTTTATCACCTNAAGTTACTGCCCAGTACAGGAGATTGATNAGCAGGCAGAAGAATAGCATNGCAGACATTGAATATGTGAAGACNGCATACTCGCNTTCATCGAAATCAGGTCGNGCCAATTCATCAAGCTCCAGCAANTTATTNGATACACTGTCACCTTCCCTGATAAGACTCTCCATTATCCTCTCCTCCCAACCAATGAAAATCGCGACAACCATCGCCAATGCAGCGGAGGAGATCATCTGAGGTACGGGAAGGAATGACTGCAATAGCTCGATAACGCTGGAAGAGACGATTAGTAGCATCAGAATCACCATTATCCTCGTCATCCAAGTGTTCTCTTTCGACTCGGAGTCAATTATGTCAAAGTTGAGAAGGACGAACATCATAATCAGAGGGGTGAAAAGATAAACCAAGGTTTCTGAAGTGAAGTCGTACCATATGTCAAAGGCCCGAGGCCAGTCCTCGCATGTCGTCTCTACGCAGCTATTTACGATATCCAGAACCACATAATCCGCAATTCCAGCTATGAATCCAGTAATTGTGATCAGGAAGACAACAAGGGTGAAACCGCTAATTCCGAACTGGAAAGCCCTCCAAGACTCACCGGCAAGCAGGACCAGTATTGAGCCCACCCCAATAGTAAGGATGGTGTTCACCCCAAGCCACGATATGGGGGCAGGGTTCCACAGGGCGAACTCGACTGTGAATCTGGCTATGAACTCGTCATTGATGGAGATAGCCTGGGCGAACCAATAGGTCATCTGCTCACCGTAGAGTGCTATCATCAGCAGTCCTGCTACCATCGACATCCTTCTATTGGATTTTTCAGGCTCACGAATTTCCACAACGATGAACCTGGCATAGACAGCGAGAAGTAAGAAAAATCCGGGAAGCAGAAGAAAGAGCTCTGCGTCTTTGTATTCGAAGTCAGTCAGTATCCACAATGTTGTGATAGAAATTCCAAGGATAGAAATAAAACCGCTCAATGCCTTTATGCCCCAGTCCTTTTGAATAATCGGATAAGGGTAGTAGAGTGGCAATGCGGCCATCAGGATATACCCGAGAGTTCTGCAAGTCGCACGGCCGAATCTGAAGAAAGAATTCCCCAGATCCGACTCCCCTATCCAGGCTGGATTCTCGGCCAAGAACTCGAGAATAGATGCGAACGTGTATTCGCAACCTTTGATGATCAGAAGCCATCCAATCAACAGGCCCCCAACCTTCTCCACCCATTCCTTTTCCCCAGATCTTTTCACCAGTATTATGGTAACTATCCCTAGAATGAGGTCGACTATCGCAGCGACCGGAACCAGCGACTCCGCCTCTGCCATGAACAATCGGATTTGAACTAACGAATTACCTTTACCTGTGAGTAATTGGTAGTCCCGCCCGGATTCGAACCAGGGTCCCCGGGACCAAAACCCGAGATGATGGACCACTACACTACGGGACTCCGACCNACCCTAGGTGCATCCATCTTTGTATTTGACGGGACTNGGAGCCGTCAAAATGAAACCCATAGTTCGCCCCCTATGGGCATGAGGGGGGNCTCGACTCTAGTNGTTTTGATGCTGCTATCNGCCCCCCTCCACTACCTGGAAAACGAAAGCGAGAGCGGGATTGGCCACGAAACATCGAGACTCGAGGANAATCTCGCATCCGAAGGGTTCGCTCCATTCACCAGCCCATGGATCGACCACTCACTTTCCTTGCGCGTCGAATCAGGGCAAGAACGAGTTCGTGTTACGGTGATTACCACCTCCCTACAGGACCTGGACTCATGGCAGTCCCTTCACGGATCGAAGGAGAAACAAGCTCCAGCCGATCAAGGGGAAGTGATGATCAATTACGAACCACCAGGCAATGGTATCGACCATAGGACAATGTGGCTCGATTCAGCGATGCTCCAGAAGTTACCAGCAGTCAGCGGGGTGATTGCGTTAATTGATGCCGAGAGGGAGCCTGAGCCATTCGACTCCAGTGCAACTAACCTGTCTTCCGAGCCAGAGCCATCCTCNGTGAGGGCAGGAGAGATTCATGGGGCCAACGATGCTTGGTCACGAGGATACACCGGTGAGGGCTTGGTGGTCGCCGTAGCAGACACGGGTGTNGATTTTGCCCATCCTGACCTAAATGGAACGCAAGCCAGGGTCCAGCTGCCNGGATCACCTTACGAGGGCTGGCCATTGATGCTTGATCACAATAGCATGTATCACTGGATAGTCGACGGCGATGCATACCCGGCCAGGGACTCTTGGTACGCGGATACATCCACATTGGACTATGACAATGACAGTGACGGCTCACTTGACATTTCTGGTTTGAACATCACAGGGATAGGCCACTCTAAATCTGGAATATACCATCTNGGAGAGCACCCTGACTGGAAACTCAGAGATAGGGCAGGCGGGGACGTACCGATTCTCGTTGTCGATGACAGGATAGCTGGCTTGTACGAAACGGTTTGGCCAGATATAGACCGGGACGGATGGTTCGGCAACGAGACCCCTATGAGGCCGGGGGAGGAAACATCTGGACGGGACGTGGACGGGGACGGNTTATGGGACATATCGGCCGGACTAGTTTATTGGGTATCGGACGGCACACTCGGAGTTCCATACTCCGACNCGTACTCCTCCAGGCACGGCTATTCAAACAGGATCGCCGGACCAGGCAATTTGACTCTCTTCATGCTAGAGTCCGGGACTCATGGTACCCTATGCGCTAGCGCAGTAGTAGCCCAGGGAAAGGTGGATGGTGGNAGGGTGATGGGGATGGCACCCAATGCCACGATTTCTTCNATCGGAAATCACTATTCNGGCGGNCATTCATTGGATGCTTGGAGGTTCATTGCCGAGGGNTATGACGGGGATCCATCCACACTCGACCAGCCAAACATCGGCTCATTCTCATTTGGATATTCGTCCATCGATGAGTCCGGTGCAGACGCATATTCCCTCTACCTTGATTGGATTACCCGTGTCTACAACACCAATGCCACTTTCTCTGTGGCAATAGGGAACGGGGGCCATGGTTTTGGGACCACGAAGGTTCCGGGGGCCGCTCACGGCGTCTTCTCGGTTGGGGCTTTCAGCAGCCGCGCGTCAGACTCTTGGGGGCAGAGCGCACCTTGGTCCAACAGGGGACCAAATGTGGTGGGCAGGATGGATCCGGACATTGTCTCCGTAGGGTGGTCAGCNACGGGGGATCTTCCTCTCAACGACCACCAAAGCTCACACGACGCATGGGGAACTTGGGGAGGGACAAGCCTCTCCACGCCAATAGTTGCCGGGCTTTTAGCGCTTGTAGGTGAGGCATGGGTGGAGAACAGAAACACTTACCCGCAATCACAAGAACTCAGGGATTTCGTTTTGTCAACCGCAGATGACAGGGGGTATGAGCCATTCATCCANGGCGGCGGCTGGATGAACGCTTCCAGGGCAGTGGCNACCCTTGAGGGGGACAATGGGACGTGGTCCCTCTCTCCNGCTCAGTGGAACACTGGCTATTTTCACGGGCAGCATAGGGATGCAAACTTGAACTCCATCAGCCCGGGGGGATCGCAATCTTTCGACCTGACCTTCGACAACCCTGCTGAGTCGGACNTGGATATCTCAATGGCNCCAGTGNGGTTCCAACCACTTGAGCACAAGGTAATGGTTTGGAACAGCACGGGNAACGGGTCCTCAGACGGGTCCAACGGAACTTGGGACGGCCATCAGGGAGATAGGCCAGATTTGCTGATACCAATCCACATCCCAGACAATGTGTCGAACCAGTTACCCGAAGGCACCGTCCAATTCAGGGCTAGGGCCACCATACAATACGAAGCCTTCGACCCGGGCAACAACCGGTCTTCCAAGGAAAGGGTGTATCTGCAAATTTACAGGTGGCACGACGATGATGGGGATGGAATATTCCACCACGACAACGATCAGGATGGAAATGTCGACTCCGACGAATGGAACGACTCAGATGAGCTTGACGAGGTCACCTACTGGCGGGAGCACGGACCTCAGGCCGAAGTAAGGTTGGGAATGCCGTTTGATGATGCAATGGATGGATTACTGCTGGGGGTTTGGAGGTACGGGGGGGAGCTTTCCGGGGTCGATCCAGTACGAATCGAGATAGATTGGACATCGTTTGGATTGGTAGAAGACGACTGGATTGCAGCACCTCTCAGCATNTCGGTCCCAAGCGGCCAGCAGACGTCAACTGCCGTCACTGTGTCCGTCCCCATCGATGCCTCCCCCGGACTCCATCAGCATGGGATAATAATTAGCTCCAAGGAGGAAGGAGAACCCGAATTCTCACGCAATTGGACGATGCCAATAGTGACAAACGTCCCTTGGACCGGCCCATTCGCCCTGACCCCGCCCCCACTTGATGGAAACGTCTCCAACCAGACCCTCTACGCAGAGTCGATGATCAGCGGCGCGATGCGCTGGTCATGGAGAGCAGAGAGCGGTGACTGGCGCTTCCTAACTGTGGATTGGCCAGAAGAGCTCACATCAGACGGGGCGATACTGATCGATGTTGATTGGGACGACAACCCNTACACGGACATAGACGTGATGTGGCTAACTGAGACAGCTCACGAGTACTTCGAAGAGGACCCGTCATCATATGGGCCAACCACCTTCAGGATCGAGGAAAGGTCCGCGAACAACTATGCAANTAGNGGNCAGCACAACTGGGGCACCTTCACAGGAACCTCGAGGGAGACCTTCGTCGTCCCCCCTACTCAAGGTATTCACCAACTGGTGCTGCACACCGCCCTTCATGGCGTCAATTCCAGCGACAACCCCCTAAACATCACAGTGGGCTACCTAGCCTCTGAGTCGAATGGATTCAGGAAGACGGTAGATGACTGGTCGAAGGGCAATGGCTCAGGAATAGCGAGAATAGTCTCCACAGTGCCTCTGCCGGTCTCATCCATCGAATCATATGGCTGGGTCCAACCAATAAGGCTCGATAACCAATCAGCTTTCCAGGACGACCCAAACGATAAGATGTCATCATCCTGGTGGCACAATTTCACCCTCGAAGAAGCCAACGAGTTGGAAATATCGATGGATGCTTATGACGACTCCGACCTCGACCTATTCCTCTTCAGGGACATAGACGGGAACGGNATCATCTCTTCCGGGGAGCAAATCAAAAGCTCTCGAGGGGGCTCTTCTTCCGAGTCAATCCTGATCGATAATCCAGTAGACGGACTTTACTCCATAGCCGTTCAAGGATGGAGGGTAAGCGGGATGGAGTCCAAGTTCTGGTTGAATGTAGACATAGTGGCGGGGACAGACCTGTCAGTTTCTGGCTTCACCAGCATAAATGAGTCGGAAATCGAAGCAATCTGGCCCTCTGGCTCAGAAGTCTTGGACGGCGCNATGCCAACAGGCGCCCTAGAGCTAAACCTATCCTACTCAAGACCNCCCTCCGAAGGAACTTGGACCGGATTCGTGGACATTTCGCTAGAAGGTGGCGCCAAGCTCAGACTCCCTTACGAATACGAACTGNTCGACCCGGCCCCCGCCATCNACTTCTCGACTCCCGAGAACCTTACTCGGACAAACCAGCAAATCCCAATTTCACTCAACTCCAGTGACCTAGGATCAGGATTCAGCGTCCAAGAAGTCGAATGGAACCTCTCAGGGCCAAACCAAAGCANCCCTAGGGTCATGGCGGACTCGGCATGGGGACTCACCACNGAGGGCACGCTACTCAATCTGACTTCAGTTTGGAACGATCAAGTCAACATCTCTGAAGTGCCGCCACTGAGGCACCTTTGGCTCAACTCCACGCTGCCTGCTACTGAGGGCTGGTACGACTACTCAGCTAGGGTCGCGGACCTGACGGGCTCGGACTCACAGTCATACNTAATCGTAGCCTTTGATGACACGGCGCCCCCATTGACTATACACGACGTCCCATGGATAAGCAGCTCAAACACGGTCCAAGTACGTGTCCAAACCGAGTCAGAAGCACATCTTACGGTGAATGGGCAGCATGTACCGGTGAGTGAAAACGGGACATCGATTTTCGACGTCCAGCTAGTGCCCTCGCAGATCGGTTACTACCATGAGAACGGGCNAACAATNTCAGCCGACCCCGACGCCGAAGCTTACCCATTCTTCTACTTGGGGGATGCCAATTCNTTCGAAGTAGTCTCCACAGATNTGGCTGGAAACCANAACTCGGGCTCTTTCCAGATAGTNCACGACCCCCACTCCCCGGATGAGCTGGAAATCCTCTCGATTATCGACAACCATGGTGCTTCCTTCGACTTCGAATCGATCGTAAACCCACTCAACNTCTCTTCGGGCGAGGTAATGCTCCAGGTGCCTGCAGACTTTTCCGAGGTCTGCCTGTACCTTTCGTCNACCGACATGCCTTCACTAAAGCATGACTGCGTTAGTTCATCCAACCCTCCAGTAGTCCTCAACTCTTCCACTGGGACTCCCTCTGGNGGCTCAATGACTTATACCGATTTTTCCCATCAANCAGTCCATATCGACCTGTCAGAGGNTCCCGACGGGGAGGTGGTATTCTCGTTCACCGTCTCNGACTGGTCAGGAAACACCCACTCATTCCAGAATTTCGGCNGCTTCGAGGTAGACAGGNCCCCNCCNGAGGTCAATTGGNCACTCGNGCTCAACTCAGAGGGNCAGCTGTCCGACCACAGGCAGTCCCTCAACTGGAATTCTAACGAGCTCGTCGAAATCTCCGCTTCTGTCGGCGGCGAGCCAATCAGCACGGAAACTGGTTCGAACGGGTCGTTCAACTTCGACCTCAACACTACGGGGGGGCATCTTGTATGCATACACGCAGTGGACCTTACTTCCGAGCAGATAAACCCCAACTACCTCTCAGAGTGCAGGCTTTTTGAGTTGAACCAAAGCACCTACAACACGAATCTTTCGAATGAAAACTCGCAATTGGTAGCGCTTGACAGCATTCAGGTGGAAATAGGGCGCCACGACTCTCAAGAAATTCGCTGGTCCAGAGTCGGCACAGAAGAGAGCTACTCAATCTCCCCCGGTGAGGTGGTCGTCCCCATCACGCTTGAGTTAGAAGAGGGCATGAACGAGTTCGTCATCGAGGTCGACACCCTTGACGGGACTGACAGCTACACCATATCCATACTGAAGGACTCGACACCCCCCATTCTCACATTCCAGGAATACCAGTACAGGAACGCACCGCTGTCCATCCACAGGGAGTTAAGCGGGTCATGCGAGCCGGGTACGCCTGTGAAGATAACGAGCCAGGTGGAGGAAATTGAGTTCACCTGCCCCTCTGTTGGAAACTTCACCGAGGTCATCACAATCCCCTCAAAAGGGGGCTCACATACGATCGAGGGTAGTAGCATGGACGAGGCGATGAACGAGCGCCTTTTCTCCATAGACGTCCAAAAGCAGGACTGGAGGGACTGGGCGATGGATGATGCTGCCGCATCAGGCCCTATGATCTGGTGGTTTTCAGGATTCGGACTATTGGGGATTTCCGGGGTGGCCTTGCTAGGAAAGAGGATATTCAGGGGGACTGGCGGGGAACGTGGGTAATGCCAAAACTAATCTCCCCCATGCCGTCCCACATTTCATGGAAGTCAAATCACTCGGTGTTATCGGATCGGGACAAATGGGCAGCGGAATTGCGCAAGTAGCAGCCTGCAGTGGGATGGGCGTGAAACTCGTAGACGTCGACCAGTCTTTCATCGAGCGAGGAATGTCTGCCATCCGTGGCTCACTCGAAAAGCTATCTTCCAAGGGGGCGATGTCAGAGGGGGAGGCAGAGGAAGCTATGAGTCTGGTAACAACGGGGATCGGCCTCTCGCACCTGTCCGATTGCGACCTAATCGTCGAAGCGATTCCAGAAGTTCCAGACTTGAAGTTCTCCACATTCTCCGAACTGGACTCCATTTGCAAGTCTGACGCCATACTCGCCAGCAACACCTCCAGCATCTCGATTAGTGAGATAGCGAGTCACACCAACAGGCCCGAACGCGTGATAGGAATGCACTTCATGAACCCAGTCCCAATAATGAAGCTAGTTGAGGTCATAAACGGCGAACAAACCTCGAAGGAGGTCACATCCGCCGTAATCGGTGCAGCAGAGAGGATGGGAAAGACCCCACTCTCATGCATGGACTCACCGGGATTTGTCAGCAACAGGATTCTGTGTCCAATGATCAATGAGGCGATATTGGCATTCCAAGAGGGGGTAGCCGAGGCCAGCGCAATAGACGGGATAATGAAGCTGGGAATGAACCACCCCATAGGTCCACTTGCACTAGCCGACCTAATTGGCCTAGACACAGTACTACACATCATGAACGTTCTACACGCAGGACTCTCGGACGACAAGTACCTCCCAGCTCCACTACTGGTTGAGATGGTAGGCAAAGGACAATTGGGCCGAAAGACCGGCTCAGGTTTCTACGATTATTAAGAGGGCACTGAGAAGGTGCAGAAAACGCACCCCTCGCGCGCGGTGCATAAAACACACCATTTCTCACAATGCTTCAAAAGCCCTCGCACCAGCCGCATACCATGGGACGGAGTAGCGGGCTAAGGATCATCATCGCAATCATGATCGTCTCTTCCGCAGCATTTCCCGCCATAGGGGATGACGCGGGTTCAGGGGGGGATGCAGGTAGCAGCATGACTTCCGCAATCCCTCTTAGCCCTTCGAATGGGACATACAATGGGAATCTAAGCAGCTCAGGCGATACAACAGACTACTACTCGATCGACGTCCCTAACGGAACCGGAATTTCGGTGGGCCTGGACTCCCCCGCTGGGTCAGACTTCGACATCAGGCTCCGCAATACGATCGGCAACACAATCGACAGCAGCGCTAGCACTTCTTACGACGAGGTCTCATCAAACGGCTCCAATGTCGGGGGAACTACGGTCTACATCGAAATATACGTGTGGTCAGGGTCCGGGACGTACACGATGACGGTATGGCTTTTCCCATCCGGCATCTCACCCCCTGCCAACCAGAACGATGCCAACACCGGGGGGGATGCATCCAACTCCCAGTCCAGTCCCACGCCCCTTCCAGCCGTGAACGGAACATACTTCGGCGAGGTAGATAACAGCAACGACCAGTTCGACTGGTACTACGTACCCGTTCCAAACCTGCACTCCATCAACGCCACCCTGTCCTGGAACTCAACCTCCACCACTGAGGACCTCGACCTCTACTTGTACGACGACAATGGCACCAGGATAGCGTACAGCTGGTACGACAACCCGGAGGCAGTAGGGAGCGGGGCGGCCAACATAGGCGGCACGAACGTGTCCATCCTGGTCGATGCCTTCAGCGGAGCCGATGACTACACGCTGGAGATATGGCTCACCAACTCTTCCACATCACCTGGATTGAACCAGAACGACGCAAACTCGGGGGGCGACGCAGGCAATGGCTTCCAACAGGCGCTGCCACTGCCCAGCTCAAACGGGACTTACCACGGTTGGGCCTCAGACAACGGTGACGACTGGGACGTTTATTCCATTCAAGTACCCGATATGCACGAAATAGAGGCTTCTCTGGGTTGGAACACATCTTCCAACGACTTCGACTTCGGGCTCTTCGACGAGTCGGAGAGCCAGGTCGACGCCAGCTTCACCTCCAATCCCGAAACGATCAGCTCCAGCTCGCTCGGGAACACCACTGCCTACATCGTAGTTCAGGCGACCACGGGGGAGGAGGACTACGAGCTGTCGGTAACGCTGACGAACCTTTCCTCCACACCCGCATTCAACCAAAACGACGCCAACTCTGGCGGGGATGCCGGTAACGCACTCTCCCAGGCCCTTGCACTTCCGGATGCAAATGGCACCTATTATTACGGGTGGGCATCGGATAGCGACGACAGTTGGGACGTGTACTCCGTCCAAGTCCCCTACATGCAAGGGATAGAAGCCTTCCTTTCTTGGAACACGTCATCCAACGACTTCGACATGGGACTCTACGACGAGTCGCAGTCCCAGATAGATACGAGCTTCAACTCAAACCCAGAGTCGGTCCAGAGCGGATCCACCAACGTAAGCAACACCACTGTCTACATAGTCGTGCAGGCGACCACGGGGGAGGAGGACTACACACTCTGGGTCAATCTGGTTAACCAGACGCCCAACCCGGTATTCAACCAGAACGACGCCAACTCCGGTGGCGACGCCGGCGACGACTTCTCCTCATCGACCCCACTACCAAGCGTAAACGGCACCTACTACGGGTGGATCTCGGACTCTGACAGCGATGGAGACGGCGTGGTGGACGACGAAGAGGACTACTACTCAGTGTACGTTCCAAATATGCACTCCATAGAGGTCTCGCTGTCCTGGAACAACAGTGATGATTACGATCTAACCCTATATGACCAGGGGCAGGGATACCTGGACAGCTCTTTGTTCGCCAACCCGGAGTCGGTTGACAGCGGCAGCACCAATGTAAGTGACACCACAGTGTACATCAGCGTTCTTTCCTACTCCGGAGAGGGGGACTACACTTTGGTGGTATCCCTGATTCCCCTGGACGCTGACGGCGACGGCTTCCTCAATGACGTCGAGCTCGACTGCGGCTCCGACCCCTATGACAACCAGAGTATACCGTCCGACACGGACGCGGACGGAATCTGCGACTACCAGGATCCCGACCTTGACGGGGACGGAGTCTCCAATGAGGAAGACAACTTCCCCTACGATTCAAACGAGTCATCTGACAGCGACCAGGATGGCATTGGCGACAACTCGGACTTGGACGATGACAACGACGGATGGTCCGACTTGGACGAAAACTCCTGCGGAACCAATCCGAATGACTTCGCTTCCGTACCCGGGGACCACGATGGCGATGGCTCCTGTGATCAGGTCGATGATGACATTGACGATGACGGGTACCTGAACGCGAATGACGCTTTCGACTTCGACTCAGGGGAGTGGAACGACACCGATGGGGACGGGATAGGGGACAACTCCGACGGGGACGACGACGGCGACGGATTCTACGATGGCGTCGAGATAGACTGCCTCTCTGACCCACTGGACGGCCAGTCAACACCTACGGACACGGATAGCGACGGAGTCTGCGACGAGATGGATGACGATCTGGACGGCGATGGCACCACGAATGACCTGGACGACTTCCCATTCAGCCAGGACGAGAGCACCGACACCGATGGGGACGGCCTGGGGGACAACTCCGACCCGGACGACGACAATGACGGTTACCAGGACCTAGTCGACGAATTCCCGCTGAACGGGGCCGAGTGGTCCGACAACGACGGGGACTGCCAATCCATAGCACAAGAAAGCCAGACCACTACCACCGGAAACGGCTGCGGGGACAACTCCGACCCGGACGACGACAACGATGAATGGACCGACTCGGACGAGTTGGAATGCGGGACGAACCCGTACTCATCCATCCTTTTCCCGCCCGACTTCGATGGAGACGGGATCTGCGACATCCTCGACGATGACGACGATGACGATGGATACAACGACTCATACGACGCCTTCCAATTCGACCCCACCGAGTGGATTGACACCGACGGGGACGGGACGGGGAACGAGGCCGATGACGACGACGACGGCGATGGTTGGCCAGACTCGGACGAGTCAAGCATATGCAGCTCAGATCCCTTGGACGCCAACTCGGTCCCCCTGGACAACGACAATGACATGCTGTGCGACGCCCAGGATGACGACGATGACAATGATGGGTGGTCCGACCTGGACGACCACTTCCCATTCGACTCCTCCGAGTACAGGGACACCGATCTCGATGGGACGGGGAACGAGGCCGATGACGACGACGACGGCGATGGTTGGCCAGACTCGACAGAGCTGCTNTGCGGGACATCGCCACTCGATGGCTCATACTTCCCCGACGACAATGACAACGACTCAACCTGCGACCCGGTGGACCCAGACGACGACAACGATGGGGTAACCGACGAAAACGACCGCTTCCCATTCGATGGAGACGAGTGGGAGGACCTCAACAACGACGGGAGGGGCGACAACGAGTTCCCCCTCACCCTGATGGACAAGGCCAAGCTCAGCCCTGGCAAGGCCGCACTCACCGTCGGCGCTATCGGGGCNGTCATCTCAGCTGCAGCAGCCTTCGCATTCGCCAGCATCAGGTCATCNGGGGGCAAGAGGCTAGATTACGATGAGTTCGAAGACTTCGACTACTCATACGATGACGNNGACTACCAAGGGGAGGAATCCTACGATTTCGAATCAGAACACTAATATTCAGTGTTTTTTTCACACCTCGTGTGTTTTTTTCATCAAAAACTCACTATTTTACATAGTAACATGTTTTCCGTTTTACNTAAATAAAAATCAATAATTTTTACATTTTCATTAAAATTTATCCTTATTCATTCAATAATTATTACTATTTCTCCGAATAACNGAAAGACACTCAACATGAGCATTTAGAGAGACGTTTATATCCAATACAAGACCTCATCGTCACTAAGTGACGCCTATGAATGAAAACGCAACACGCTCAGTTAACCTGACAATGCTAATGATAGTCTCGGTCTGCCTGCCGATGATTGGGGCCTTCGACCAACCAGTCGAAAGGGAGCTCAACAGCGCTGCAGACAGGATGGAGACNCCTCCTTCGCCGTGCCAAGGGTACGACGCATGCAGAGGGACCGACGCCGGGGAGAACTCGTCCGCAGCAATGGACTTGACTGCCGACTTTGCCTTCGGCGCTGAAGAAACCAACATCTACTGGGGCAACTTCTCCGCCACTGNTTACGCCAGCGGAGCCGACACAGGGGAGGACCACAACGACGTGTACCTCATCGACNTGCCCGTAGGATACGGTTTCACAGCCTCTGTAGACTGGAACTACACCGGGAACTCTTCCTATGACTCNAACGCGTACGCGATNGGCATAGGGCCCGCCGACGGGTCAATGACATGGCTCGCATGGGGCGGATCCGGATCATGGGGCAGGTCCTACAACTCCCAAACGGGCCACATCGCCATGTCCACGGACGGCGACACNTCTTACTCCGANGGGAGCACCTACTTCTACGACTGGCCCGGTGCGTCCGGACAACCAGCGGAGATAATGGGCGAGCCNATGCTCGTCTGGGTCTGGTGCTACCGCTGCTACGACTCTGCAGTCGCAGACGACTACCAGCTCAACATCACCGCATGGCCATCTGACGGCGGACTCANGGGGGACNTAAGCGAGCCCACCGGGCTCATGCTACTGGACATGCCAGACGTACCATTCAGCTGGACATACCAAGCAGATACTTTCGATCTTGCCGCAGGCACCCAGGCCGACGTAGTTGTCACTTACTGCGACGTCTGGTGCACTGCCGAGACCACGCTTGACATCACAAAGCCCGACGGGACAACGGACTCATTCAACCTTGTCAACTACTTCACGGGCGAGCTTGTGAACTACACCACCCCAGGGACCTACCTGGTAGAGAAGTTCGACAGCTGGGGAGACGGTGGCATGGGACTGGAGGTAACCACCTACATCGGTGACCTCACAGGNATACTGTCAGTNTCCGACGTGGTATTCGAGGACGCGNTCTCAGGGCACGTTGACACCAACGACAANCAGGACATCTACGCTGTCTGGATCCCTGAGAACTNNTTCGCCAACCTNACACTCTCCTGGGAGGACACCTCAGTCGACATAGACCTCAGGCTCTACACGGACTACGACTCAAGCACTGGGGTGCTTTCGGGCCAGTTCGACCAGTCTACGACCACCTCGCACCCCGAGTTCGTCGACCTGGGCCAGCGCGGACCGGGACAGATAGTCTTCGCCGAGGTCAGGTTCTACTCCGGATCAGCCGGTACGGGGTACTGGATAGACTTCCAGACGATACCAGGTGAGCTGCCACCATGCAGCAACCAGGACGACGGGGCCGCTNCAGGCACCGGCGTCTACGACGGTTCAGGATCGGACGCAACCGAGGGCACCTGGAGCCCAGACGGCTTCGCNACCGACGTCACAGGCGNAATCGGCTCCGATGGCACCGGGTCCTTCACGGGCATGGTGTGCCAGGACCTCGACATGCAGGACTGGTTCGTGGTCACGNTTCCCGCCAACCACGGATTGTACGTTTCACTGGAGTGGCACGAGGGGATCGACACCAACTTCAACGACACCNTCGAGATAGAGTCCAATCTCAANATGCGCCTCTACTACGAGACGGCAACNGGCTACGTTAGCAGCATCATGACCGGGGTCAGCACAAACCCCACTGTGGCTGCCACAAACGGNTCCTCCGGGTNNAACGCGCCCGGAACCNTCAACGTCAGCACANATGCGCTCATCATGGTCGGANTCATAGAACAGACTTCTGACTACGAGCAGAACTACACGGTCCACCTGACGACCTTCGATGCGACCNTCGAGCCCTACGAGAGCATGTACCAGAACGACGCCCAGATGGGCGTGGACGCTGGTGACGACAACTCGGCCGGGACAGACTCACTGAACCTCACGACCATGAACCAGACGTTCACCGGATGGGGACACGACCAGTGGGACGAGTGGGACATCTACAAGATCTACGTGCCGAACAACTACGCCATGGGCGTAACAGTCCACTTCGACGAGGACAAGGATGCCGACGCATTCCTATCACGCGTCGCGACATGGGGCTTCAGCTCGGTNTCCTCGTCATACGGCAACAGCGTAGCTGAACTGAGTGCTGGGTACACCCAAGGCGGGCAGGACCTCTACCTCAGGATCGACCACAACCTCGGAGGGGGCGAGTACGAGGTCGAAATCGAGATGTGGACCACNGGCCTCGAGCCAGGCGGATCACAGGACGACTGCGGTCTGGCTGTAACGGGCGCGCCAAACGGCGACGCCGCTGACAGNGTCTACCCGGGCNCCTGGGACGGACACACCTTCATCAACGGAAGCGACGCGGGCGACTTCAGCCCCGTCGACGAGAACGGAACCATGAGGAGCTACTGGGAGGGTGGCACCTGCACCGGTTGGCTCTCCCAAGGATGGGACACCTACGACATGTACTCCATCCCCGTGCCAGAGGGGCACTACGTGGAGATCAACTACGACCTNTTCATGGACGGGGAGGACGCCAACGANGACAACGANTACTTCGTGGTCTACATGCTGATGTGCCAGCAGCAGCACAGGGCCTGNGGCGCTGGGGCGCCCTACGCCTTCAACGGAGCNTACTTCGTCGACACGGACACCGGCTACAACCTCGACGAGGTCAACCAGATCTCCGGACTGTGGCCNGTAGGCAACCTGCACAACGCCTCGGGATGCAACACCGCGTCACCGAACTCCGTGTGCGCAACGAACTTCAGCAGCCCGCAGACGTTCAGCCACGACTCCGACGGAGACGGCATAGGCGACAACGACGAGGGCAATGGCACCTACGTTGGAATGAGCAGCGCGGACTGGAACTTCCACAACGCTGTCGACGACACCAACGGGTGGCTCTACNTCTACATCTACTCGTTCGATGTGGAGGACCACACCTACGAGATGAACATCACGTTCCATGACCTCGCCAACCTCGAGGGCGGCGACCAGGACGACGCCAACTCCGGCAGGGACGCCGGTCCGGGCGTATCCTCGGCAGTTCACGTGAACGACCACCTTGAGCAGTACCAGATCGACCTGCTTGCNAACAACAGCACGCTGACNTGGGACGGGTGGAACCACGGTACCATCGACACCACTGACAGGTTCACGTTCGACGTACCAGGGCACCATGGAGTGTTCATCACCCTTGACAGGGGATACGACGCAGACGTCTGGATGATACTGGACATCTACACCGCAACGGGTTCATCCCTTGGGCTGGTGTGGANCAACCAGGGCTCTCAGACCTTCAACTACTCCTCGCTGGGAGTGACNAACNCCCAGGACTACATCATGATGGTCGGGGTNAGGAACTGGGGGAGCATAGACACCTCCGGTANGGACTACAACGTCTCAGTCGAGTTCTACACGCTGGACTCGGACGGAGACGGCTGGCTCGACGAGACCGAGGCAATGTGCGGACCNGACCTGGACGGGGACGGGTACCCAGACGGTACCGACCCCAACGACCCCAACGACTTCCCAACGGACACTGACGGCGACGGAATCTGCGACGCCCAAGACCCGGACATCGACGGAGACGGAGTCGACAACGGACTGGATGACANCCCGATGGACGAGAACGTGTCCGCCGACATGGACGGCGACGGCATCCCGGACGCCTCCGACCCAGACATGGACAACGACACATGGTCCAACGCGCACGAGCTGGTCTGCCTAGGCTACACCAGCGGCGCNGAGGCCGACCAGTCATGGGTCCCAGCGGATCTGGACGGCGACGGGTACTGCGACGCCAACGAGTTCTCAGAGCTCGATGACGACGACGCAGACCTGTACATAGACTCGGACTCCGACAACGACGGTACGCCGAATGANATGGACGCGTTCCCATTCGACGCGTGCGCCGACACCGACACCGACGGCGACAAGCATCCTGACGAGTTCAGCGAGAGCTGCACGTGGATCAATGGGTCCGACACCGACNCAGACCTGACCACGTCCAACCTAACCGTCGANGACGACGATGACGACGACGGNCACTTGGACACATACGAGGTCGACTGCGGCAGCGACCCACTGGACATCACGAACGTNCCACTGGACAGCACCCTGCCCGAGGACATGAGCCTCGGCGGCCTGTCCAACGGACTGTGCGACGCACTTGACCCCGACGACGACAACGACGGATGGATCGATGCGATCGACTGGGCGCCTCNCGACTCCACGGAGTGGGCCGATGCGGACAACGACGGCCAGGGCGACAACCGTGACATGGACGACGACAACGACGGGTACTGGGACTCCTGCGACGCAGCCGA
>PBUX01000014.1 GCA_002728565.1 Methanobacteriota archaeon
TTAATGTGCACGGGACCGATGGCGATGAGCAGGTCAGTGACGACGATGATATATAGGGAGAGGGGGATGGATGGCCATGAAGAAGCGCATAATGAACGAGCTGGTCGGAGGCGTGGGCTTCGAGCTCAAGACGAGCGTGACCTTCCTCTTCCTCTCGATCGCGGTGCTAGTAGCGTGTCTGTACGCGATGAATCGCTATCTGGGCGGTATCCTGTGAGCCTTGGGACGACTTAAGACGGGAAGCCCCGTTGCCATCCCATGCTCGAGCAAGCGCTGGCACTCATCGTTGCCCTCATCCTAGTGCCAGGGTGGGTGGTCGGTCCTCTAGCCCTGTTCGCCTACTGGTGGCACCGCATGAGAGGCTTGGCTGGCAACCCCGCCCTCGACTCACACTGATACTCGGCACCGTTATTATCGTGGTATTAGTCGAAAGTGCATGGCTGCGAGCGATAGCGACGATGGCTCCATCGGAATAGGCGCCATGATAGTCTTCATCGCGTTCATCCTTGTNGCCGCAGTCGCCTCCACCATGATCATCAAGACCGTCGAGGACCTTCAGCAGAGGGGTGAGAGGACCAACGACGACATGCAGAACATGGTCACTACTCGCCCTGTCGCCTACGGGGTCATCCTCGACTCGNGCGACTCGGCAGGAATGACCGAGTGCGCATCTGAGAATGGTTATTGCACCTTCTCTGGCACCAAGACCATTCGTTACGTTTCGATATCCGANTCTTCCAGGTACTTCGAAGGGGAGNACACNGGTGGGGTGGATTGCACTAACGNTGTCTTCGGCGACCCTCATGGTGGGGTGCTGAAGAAGTGCTACATCCTAACCCGANCNTCACTGATCCTTGTCTGGAGCCTNGCGGCGGGATCNTTGCAGACGACTCCGGAGGACGTGTCCTGGGCCTTGCTGTGCCCAGTGAACGAAACCTCCTCAGTCTTGGAGTCTGGTACGATGCTGAATTCCAACATGACCTTCTCCGATGGCACCAATACCACTGGTGCGGAGTCTAACTTCACCCTTTCCGAGGAAATCACACCGGGCAATCAATACCGATCCAGGCTCGACCTCGAACAGTGCGGACTTAGCNAGGGGGACGAGTTGAACCTGCTGCTGACCGTCAGTGGGGGAGGGACATCTGGCTTGGTNTTCTACGTGGAGTCAACGGAACCNGGTGCGAAGCTATACTAGCTTNTCTATCGCCTCTATGTCGAATAGNGATACTGCCAGNNTCAGGGCCTCCTCCCTGCTGAACCACTTTGCCTCCTCAATCTCGTCGTCCTTGGGAACGACNTCCTGNCCCCCTAGGTCGTCNTCGCACTTGTAAGTGAAGGAAACCCAGTTTATCCCCTCCTCGTTGAAGATCTCCGACTGAACCACATTTCCTTGTTCACCTGCCTTCTTGATACCGCACTCTCCCCTGGGGTCTGGAATCTCTATTGTGACTCCCAGCTCCTCCAGAGCCTCCCTCTCAGCTGCTTCCCTCGGGTGCTCAGCATAGTCGACGAATCCTCCAGGAAGCGTCCAGCAACCAGTGAAGAACCCCCTGGAGACCTTTGCCATCAGGATATCGCCCTNCGAATTGGTGATGATGACCTTGCTGACCACCCTATGCAATGTCCTGTAAACGGACTCTCTTGCAACAGGGTCCACTGCACTGTCACTGGCCAACGAGTCTTTCCAGGCCCAGTGCTCAGGCCATGGGATATTTGGCGTCCCATAGGTCACTTTGTACACTTCAT
Organism: Methanobacteriota archaeon; assembly: GCA_002728565.1. GTDB lineage: Archaea > Thermoplasmatota > Poseidoniia > Poseidoniales > Thalassarchaeaceae > UBA36. Next base: position 1,750 of record PBUX01000014.1, read on the forward strand.
CCCCGAATACGATTCGATTGGACCTCTTTTCGGACCACTCTATGCCCATGTTATCCACCTCAGTGATAGTTGGGAGTCTGATTTGGCTGCGCGGGCCTTCACAAACACTCCTTCCCGCTACGGGGGATACTGGGCCAATCCCATCCGCATCNACTAGCAGTATTTTGCCGTCATGCTCTAGGTGAACGTANTCCTGACCCATAATCACCCGAGTGGGATAGAGGCAATGAAGTCAACGATTAGTATCCCAGGATTGAGCTAAGCTGCTCTTTGTAGAAAGCCCCAGATCCCTGTAGGCTTTCTAGCTCCGAGTCTTCGAGCTCTAGCTCAATAATCCTCTCGACCCCGTTCTTCCCNAGGANGACCGGAACTCCGATGTAGATGTCNTCCATTCCGTACTGCCCAGTCAGATAAGCGCTACAGGGGAGCAACCTCCTCCTGTCATCAAGGATCGACTCCACCATTATCGCAGCTGCGCTTCCAGGGGCGTAGAAGGCACTCCCCCTCTCAAGAAGCTTGACAATCTCTCCGCCCCCACTGGCGGTCCTCTCGCAAATAGACATAATCTGGTCATCCGATAGCAATTGGTTAACGGGAATGCCATTGACAACAGTGTACCTCGGCAGTGGAACCATTGTGTCACCGTGTCCGCCCAGAACCATCGCTTGCACATCCTCATTGCTGCAACCTACGGCTTCGGCAATGAAATGCGTCATTCTAGCGCTATCAAGTATCCCGGCTTGCCCGATTACTCTGCTATCTGGGAAACCTGTAATCTTCTGCATGTGGTAGGTCATGAGGTCAAGTGGATTTGTGACCATGACAATGATGGAGTCCGGTGCGTGCTCCCTTATCCCATTGCCAACTTCTGTTACAATCTCAGCATTTTTGCCAATCAAGTCCTCCCTTGTCATACCTGGCTGGCGGGGGAATCCAGAGGTGACTACGATTACCTCGGATCCTGCAATGTCAGAGTAATCTTTAGTGCCTGTTATCCTNCCGTCATAGTTCAGTATCCTTCCCCCCTGACTCATATCCAAAGCCTTGCCTTTGGCAAATCCCTCAAAGATGTCAAGTAGGACGATTTCCCCTACGTTCCTCTCAGCCAGTGCGAATGCGCACGTTGCCCCAACGTTGCCNGCACCTATTACCGCAACTTTCCTCGCGCCGTTACTCATGCACGGTGGTCCGAGACACCGGTCTTAGCCTTTGGCGATTCTCAGTTTCTGAACCACAAAGGTATTGTCACCACCTAGGCTCGAAAAGATATGTCCAGCAGCAGGCCATTACTCGGTTTGTCCTTGGTCGCTTTCGTCCCCACCCTTTCCATAGTATTCACACTTCATTTGAGTGAAAATGAGGCCCACTCGCAGGTCTTTTTCGCTTTATGTAAGGCTTGGGTACTTGTGGTGCCGACAATCTGGTTCCTCAAGGTAGAGGGCAATCCCGCCTCCAGGTCTTTACCCGATCGTGATGGATTACTCGCTGGGGCTGCAACAGGAATTGCAATGAGCGGAGTAATCGTAGTTACTTGGTTAGTCCTCGGTGACTCAATCGAGACTTCATTGATTGTTCAGGAATTGGAGGGTACCGGGCTAACTGATCAGAATCTGTACATTGCAGGAATGATTTATTGGATATTCCTAAACAGCCTCCTGGAGGAGTATGTTTTCCGATGGTTTATCACGACCAAGAGCTTTGAGATTCTCAATAATGAGGGAGGAGCGGTCGTTTCGTCTGCATTCCTTTTCACTCTTCACCACTCANTTGCATTGCATCTTTTCGGCTTCGAGGCATGGCAAACTGCCATTGCATCACTCGGCCTCCTATCCGCAGCTGCTATTTGGTCATGGTTGTACATGAGGTATAGGTCGATATGGGTCTGCTGGCTATCGCATGCAATTTGTGACGTTGCAGTATTTGGCATAGGCTACCAGATAATTTTCTCATGATGGTTTCTGAGGCAGCTTGGCCGACGGTTTCAATAACAGGCTTCAAGTGGAATGACCGTCTAAATTCGGACTAGGAGTGAGAAAATTGCGTCTTGGTNTTCTCAAGGAGCCAGAAGGCGACAATAGGGTCTCAGTAGTTCCAGGNTCTCTCAAGAAATTTACAAAGTTGGGGTTCGAAGTATTAGTCGAGAAAGGTGCTGGNATTTCTGCGCACCATGCAGACTCCGAATACCAAGAAATGGGTGGAACAATTACGGACAGGGAGGCCGCGATTTCTGCCGAGATAGTAGTTTCAATATCCATGCCGGATGTAAACTCAATGAGCAGTGGTCAGATACTTGTTTGCATTTCGGACCCATTCAGGGATCCATCTGGCGTCAAGAGGGCAATGGAGGCTGGATTGACACTGCTAAGCATGGACATGATCCCACGAAGGCTCTCTAGAGCCCAGTCAATGGACGTAAACTCAAGCCAGGATAATCTATCTGGCTACAAGGCTGTGCTCTTGGGGGCGGCTCACGTACCACGCGGCATCCCAATGATGACTACTAGCGCTGGAACTGTCAGACCTGCCAAGGTCGTCGTAATGGGATCCGGGGTTGCCGGTTTGCAAGCTATAGCCACTGCAAAGCGGCTCGGTGCAATAGTCTATGCCTCGGATGTTCGGAAGTCCGCTGCTGAACAGATTGAATCAGTGGGCGGCCGTTTCATTGAGGTAGAGGGAATGGATGATTTCGAGGACGAATCTGGCTATGCCAAGCCTCTGACACCAGAATTCATCAATAAGGTAAATGACACAGTTTGTGAGGTAGCCAGCGACGCTGATATAATCATCACAACAGCTAGAATTTTCGGTAGACCCGCCCCTATCACCGTTCCTTCCGGAGCTGTGAGCAATTTCAAGGCAGGATCAGTAATTGTGGACATGAATGCCGACGTCGGTGGAAACTGCGAACTAACAAATCCGGGTCAAGTGCACAGCACTGAAAATGGGGTAACTATCATCGGGACCACTAACCTACCCGGGGAATTGCCATCTTCAGCTAGCATGCTTTATTCAAACAACATGTACAACTTCATCTCCACTCTTGTCAAAGAGGGATCATTGTCCCTCGATTTCGAGGATGAGGTTCTGGTCGGGGCCCCAGAAGGCCATGAGTTCCATGTACCTGGGATGGGTGGTGTGCTTTTGTGCCACGAAGGCGAGGTTCATCATGCCCAGTCTAGGCTCTTGGAGGTTTTGAAATGAGTCTGACAATGACCGCGCTAGTGGGAAGCATCACTGTTTTCGTTCTTGCCATTTTCCTTGGGTTCGAGCTAATTAGCAAAGTTCCCCCTACTCTCCATACTCCATTGATGTCGGGAGCCAATGCTATTTCAGGAATCACAATAGTCGGAGCATTAATTCTCTCTAACTCTGAATTCAACAATGGCAGCCCCGGTCTAGCTGCATGGCTGGCTTTCGTAGCACTGATTATGGCGACAATAAATGTCGTTGGCGGATTCATGGTCACAAATAGGATGCTCGAAATGATAGCAGGGAAGAAGAGGAAGGGCAATTAGCATGGATCCTGTTGTTTATGACGTAGGGTACTTGGCCTCAGCAGCCTTGTTCATCTTTGGGATTAAGAGGCTATCAAGTCCACGAACTGCACCTCAGGGAAACGCCCTCGGGGCATATGGAATGCTGTTAGCAGTCATAGTGACAATGGTCAAGATGCACTCAGAAGGAATCATCGGCATCGAGCTAATCGTCATAGGTCTAGCAATTGGAACTGCGATTGGAGTTTTGATGGCTACCAGGGTGGAAATGACACAGATGCCTGAGCTAGTTGCCCTGTTCAATGGGTTCGGGGGAGGTGCCTCCGCCCTAGTAGGCCTCTCCGAGGTTCTCGGGAGGCTGCAGAGGGACGAGGTTCCAGACTCTGGGGTCGAGTTGTATGCGACATGGGTAGCAATCGGCCTTTCCGGATTAGTTGGGTGGATCACACTCACCGGCAGCCTGATGGCGATGGGCAAGCTAAAGGGAGGATTTTACATCCCATTCACGAAGAAAGACGAAAGAGGCCGAAGCAAGTGGGTCGGCTTCCCGACTTGGGGCCCTCCATGGCTCAACTTTGTCAAAGCCGCTGTGCTCGCCTCGTGTTTGGTATTGATNGGACTCACNATTCAGAATCCTGAGAATNAGGACTTCGTGTATTTCTTAGCCGCGCTCTCTTGCCTACTGGGCGTATTGTTCGTNCTTCCAATCGGTGGTGCAGATATGCCTGTAGTNGTCAGTCTGCTAAACTCAATGTCAGGAATAGCAGCAGCGTTCACAGGATTCGTNATTGGGAACAATGTNCTCATTATTGCTGGCTCCATGGTAGGCGCAGCGGGGCTAATTCTGACATTCATAATGTGCAAGGCAATGAACAGGACNCTCGGTGCAGTACTCTTCAAGTCATTTGGTGGCAGTGGAAAGGAATCGGTAACCAGGACCAAGGTCGGCAGCGANCCNGAGGAAGTAGCGATGGTATGCGATGGTATCAGCAAATGCGTGATCATNCCGGGTTATGGCATGGCAGTCAGNCAGGCTCAACACGCNGTCAAAGAGTTCGCAGACTTGATGGAGGCCCGAGGTGTCGAAGTTAGTTACGGCATTCATCCAGTAGCTGGAAGGATGCCAGGGCACATGAACGTATTACTAGCCGAAGCGAGCGTTCCATATGAGCAGCTAATTGAGATGGACGATATCAATTCTGAGCTTTCTGAGACAGACGTTGCNCTGATAATTGGTGCTAACGACACAGTNAANCCAGTCGCTAGATCGGGNGAGGGTCCNCTTNGAGGGATGCCAATTATAGANGCGGACAAGGCCAGAGTAGTTGTAATCATCAAGAGGAGTCTTTCTGTTGGTTATGCCGGGGTTGACAATGATTTGTTCTACGAGGATTCCACAATGATGTTATTTGGAGANGGCAAGAAGATGATGAATGAGCTAAACACTTCAATCAAGGAAATGTGAGGTGCTATTAGCGAATCGTTAATTTGCGTCCGACAGCAGGGNACAGTGTGGTAATATGACAGTNNGGGCAAATCGGNTTATTCTGGTGTTAACCGCTTTCGTTCTTTTGACCGTCCCTGCTCTTGCNATGCACTCNGGCCCAGGTGCACTAAATTCCAATAATGAATTAACAGTTGAGTACGGGTGCTCTTGTCACAATAATGGCGCNCCTTCCGACAGGGCAGTGGTGATGATTACCGGAGTCCCTCTGATGTATGAGATTTCCAAAGCCTACAANTTTACGATCACAGTAGCCGANTCCCTTACTCTCTCCGGCGGCAATGGCAACTNGAAAGGAGGATTCTTGCTTTCCTCCAANGGTTCAGGCCAATTTTCNTGGGAAGAAACAGAGGAAATACGNCAGGCCCTCGACAGGCCCGATGACATCTCACACTCTGACACTGATTCAGATGGCATATGGGAAGTTTCCTGGACTGCTCCATCAGAAGACATTGGCCCAGTACAGTTTTGGCTAGCTGGAAACTCAGTGGATGGCGGCGGTATTCCTGATGAGATGGATTATTGGAACCTGCTATCCTTTTCCGTCAATTCTCCAGGTGCTATCTCCGACTCAGAGTCTGCATCTATTCTGGAAACTAGAACAATCTCTGTAGGAACTTATGACGCCCTCTTCCTTCTCGAGAAATCACCAGAGGAAATTGAGCAGGAGAGGCAGGATGCAATTTCTGAAAGGGTCTTCTTCGTCGGAAACAAATTCTTCTGGACCAGCCTAGTTGCCCTAATTGTGGGAGCTGTCTTTCAGAAGGAGATTTTGGAACGTAGACCTGATCAGAAGGGCCCGGAGTTCCTCGCCGCTGAGTTGGCATACCCCCAAGGATTCTGGAGAGCCTNCATTTCTGCGGTTTCATTCTTCTTCGCCGTTCGTTGGATGGCCTCAGATTCACCGATTACATTCCAAGGGGTGGATTTCTCAACATTCCTCACCGGCACCGCATTTTTCGTTGGCTTCTGGGCTGCTTATGGGGTATATCGTACCGTCTTATCAGCTAGGCAGGATCCGAATCCAGGGGACATAATGTGACATGGAAGAATTTAGACTNACTCCTGAAATAGACACATTTAGCAATCATCTTTCTGAGGCCGTTCGCTCGATGAAGGCCATTTCCATTGCATTGGTTCTACTAGTCATATTTTGGTCATGGTCGGTTAGCTCNGTNATCAGTGCATGGGTCGGAATTCTCCCAATCCAATCTGGACCTGAAAANATGAATCTAGCAGTTTTCGCACCATTTGACTGGGTAGGAACTAGAATTTCAGCAGTAATCATGCTATCGACGATTTCTGTTCTGCCTCTCGCTTCAGCACTATTTTATCGATTCTCTGCACCAGGNCTGCTTCCTCGCGAGGAAAGATGGCTTTCTTCTATAATGCTCTTTACGACCTTTGTAATACCATTTGCAGTGATTTCTATCTGGATTTGGGCNCTGCCCAATTTATTTTCCNTNGCCTCATCGTCAAATAATTTTGAAGGGGTTGGAATAAGATACGATGTTGGAGCGATTTTCTCTGTCTCCCTGGGNGCTTCATGGGTTTTGATCATCTGGTCCCTCACTGCCGTCAGCCTTTCCCTAGCTAGGATGTATGGACTNGTTGAAAACTCGGAACTAAGATTTAGANTGAGAATATTGGCAATATTCTGTGGAACTCTAATNCTCACTCTTCCAGTAGAGTACGATGGNCTAAGGGTGACAATTGCGTTNTTTACTGCACTATCCGCTGATGCAGCCTCTCGTTTGATACCGTTAAATGAATAGTGAAACATCATTTCGGGGTCTAATTCAAATCCATGGCGATTCGCCACGATTCGTGAGCAAAGGCAGAGTCGCAGCAGTTTCACTGATGCTATTATTNTCCGCATTAGTTCTGATNAACAGTTCGAGCATCGACAAAGCCCTTGAGAGGGGNTCCGACAACGACCACCNATCGACCCCATTAGTCGGACTTCAGGAAANCGAAAATTGGCTTGTTATGAAAGTGGCCTTTCCTGGAAAACCATTCAAAGACCCATCGAACGAANCTCTATTCTCTGATGGNCTGGTNGCCGATTATATCGATGAANTGAGTGCGGGAAAATCTTCATTGAACATCTCAGTAATTGATGATGTCTGGAACTCACCAGATCATGAATCCTACTGGGGGATGGACTCGGATAACGAAAGGGACACGGGAGATGGTTCTGGAGGGGCGGCTGGTCTNGCTAGTATTGCAATAGAGACTTTGTTGGGCGAAGATGCTGGTAATGCCGATNGATTNGATTTGTCAAATTGGGATTTGAATAATGATGGAGTAATTGATAGGCTACTTCTTTTGCACTCGGGAGAACCTCAAGAATCAGGGGGTCCAAATTCTGCTATCTGGAGTCATTTCTCTTGGTTGCAAGATCCTTTGATNGTCGGGGAATTCAGAGTTGANCATTATACNATGGTTTCGAAACATTCGGGACAAGGCGTAATCATCCATGAGATGCTTCACCAAATGGGNGCTGTGGATCTTTACGANGTCCATAGCGATACTCCCTCAGCCAATTGGCATGGATTGGGTGACTGGGACATCATGGCAAGCGGTAATTGGATAGGGGGTGGCGACAAACCTTCATTGCCATCAGCTTCCACATTGAATCTGATCGGNGCATCAGAACCAATAGNCATAGATGTAGAAAATGATGCGATGTATGATGTAAAAAGCATCTCAGCAGGAGGCCAACCACTTTCTATCTCAATAGCTCCCGATGAAACAATCTGGATTTCATTCCGGTCCAATAGCGGATTCGATACTGGTCTCCCAGGATTCGGAGTCTTGGTTGAGCAGCAGGATTTTACCTTTGGAGAACTCGATTCAAATACAGTAAATTCTGATCCAGAAAAGGCTTGGTCTAAGATAGTAGAGGCAGATGGGGATGGGGCACTTTTGCGTGCCCGTGACCATGGAAGTCAAGGTGATGTTTTTGTTGANGGGGGGAAGTTNGGAANCTCTGGTATAGAGATTCGAGATAATCGAGGCAGGTTGGTNCCCTGGTTAGTAACNGTCAATAATTCGACAAACGTTTCTGCCNANATTCATTTCACTTCCAACTCNGACATCAATACCTCTGTCTTGCCNCCCAGATCNCCCGTTGAGTTGTTGTTGGGAGAGAAAATCACATTCGATTTCGAATTTCGGAAATCTTGCGTAATAGAGTCAACCCTCAACCCAAGCAATATGGAAAACACTGGCGAAANGTTCGGCCCGGGTAGTTANGATTTGGCGATTTTCGACTCAACTAACGCCACCACAGATATTGGCGTCATTGAGGGAAAAATTGGTTGTCTGGGCAATATATTGACAGATGTCTCTTTGAAATGGGTCATCGTTGGAAATAGACTTTCAAATTCGTCAATGCAATCCACGATTCACTGGAAGGACCAATCAGTGGTGAATCTGTACCCGGAGTTTGAAGGNGATGCTCAGAGAACTTACAGCGTCTCATTACAAGGGCCGATTTCCAGAATATCCTCTACAGAATCTCCAATCACTCTTAAACCAGGGGATCCGATAATTCTGAGNGTGGATCCAAAAGGNTTGTTGGATCCTGGAATGATTGCAAGAGGTGAGATTGTGNTGTCTGACACAAATAACCTCGAACAACGTATCCCCATCANTCTAAATGCAAATTCGGATAATCCAATCGATGCTTACCTGTCCTGGATTGCTTTGCCATCGAATGCAATAGCTCTAATTNTTGTAATTATTGCAGCCTCNATCGCAACAGGCAGGAAGGCAGATTGATCAATTCCTGTTTGGATTGGACCACCTGGAGTCCGGTGGGGGCCTAGCTACTTCCAAGTAGCTCCATTCTGTACCTTTACGAACTGGAATTATCCANTGCTTGTTCACTCCCGATGCAAGTCTAGAGGACAAACATGCACCTTCCCAATCATCTGGGGCCTCATCAGGGCCAATAACTAGCCAAGGCGCGTGCTGGTCACCAATTTCCCCGGCGTAGCATCTCCATCTCGCACCATACTTGAAACCAGGCCTCGCATGTAATCCCCTGCCCCATAAGTCGAGTAGAACGCTGCTCGTCTTGTTTGATCTGTTAGAAACAACTGCATCATTATCCTCAATGATTGACATTTCGCAAGAATCGAGCTGNCTGCCACTGTGCAGTGGNATCCCAACAACTTCAGAGGGCCANTGACTAGTATTCGGGAAAAAGGCACNACCGTTTTCCATTGTCAAGTAATCCATTTTGGAAATAGCACGCCTATCNGACTCCGAAAACGAGTCAAGATCCCCCATCGGCTCGCAAACCATTGTTCTGTATGTCACTACTGAGTGTTCATCATCGACAACTAATATCTCACAAAATCTCCCTGACTCCAAAACCTTCTTACTCCAATCAAATAAATCATTNTTGTCAAANGAATCTGTCGATGAGAACCATCTAATTTCAGAAACGGCCTCTTCTCTATCGGGATGCGCATCTGAACCCCAACGAAGAGCCCACGACCTANCATCAGCTTCTCTACCAGATTTAACCACATTNTTGGAAAGCATAATTTTGTTTCCNGGGTANCTTAGGGCCTCAAGGACGGTAAACTCTTGCAGTAANCTGCTGTTCTTNTNAATACAACTCTNCAACCAATCATCTTGAGGGATATCTATCCCTCTGTGGATACTGCAGAAAAGAGCCTCAGAATCGCTAAGTAGCANAGAATTTTGCTCTAACTGGAGNCCAATCGCAGATTTAGCCCATAACCTGGAAGAGGCCTTGCCGTCGTAAATCCAGCCCTCATCTGTGCACTCCATGAGATTATGGGCAGGCCTTTCAGATTAGACGGTATCCCCAAATATCTTCCGTGATGACTCTATCGTGCAATTATGTCAGAGGTCGCCGATATGGAATCAGGGGAGTCCCTTGAGCGCCTGAGAGACCTGNTGAACAAATTCGGCTCATCCAAGGTTACTCTCATTGGAGACACGATGCTTGATCGTTTCCACCATGGTTTTGCTAACAACCTAAACTCCACATCACCCGTTCCAGTACTGAAGGTAATCAACACCGAAGAGTCACCGGGNGCNTCTGCCCATATNGCATTGGGTTTGACTTCANTGGGAATAGAAGTCGATTNNCATTGCTGCGTGGGAAACGATCCTGAGGGGAAGNCAATTCTTGATTTCTTATCTAACCAAGGGGTGGATATTTCTGGAGTAATTANTATTGATGACTGGCGCACNCTGACAAAGATCAGGTTCTACGGAAGCCGTGAGAGCTTACTAGACAATAGCCAAATTTTGCTTCAGGCGGATCGAGGTCCTTCTGTTGGTCCCTCTGAAGAAATAGTTTCATNAATCTCGGATAGCGCAATGAAGTCACTCGAAGATAGCTGTGCGTTAGTCATTTCCGACTATGACAAGGNAGTCGTAAACAATATTGGAGCTAGCGCTCTGATAAAGCACTCCAAGAAGCTGGGTATTCCCGTAATCGCAGATCCTAAATTGACGGGACTCGATAAAGTAAATGGTGCAACGGTTGCATTATTCGAGATCAGAGGCTTAGAATTGCTAAGACGTCGTTTGATGATGGAAAATGCCCTGGAGNCCGCNAGCAAACTAATGGAAGAACATGACTGGNACTCACTGGTAGTTTTAGGCGGTGTCAATGGCCTGACTTTGTATGAATCCGATGGAAGCACAATGTTCATGCCATGCAAAGCACCGAATCCCAAGCAGCAGATAGGATTACACGATGCCGCTGCAACTGCATTAGCCGCAGCACTCGGNCACGANCTTGGAATCAAAGATGCTGCGATGTTAGCTNCNGCTGCGTGTGAGTGCATNTTGTCNGCAACTTCTAGTCGTGAATTCATAGATAGATCAACCCTCGGCCTTTGGCTAGATGAATTATCTTGGCAATTACAGATTTCTGAACGCTAACAAATTATCATGAGGTTCATTACTGCAACTACAGGCGCACAACTGTGCTAAGTCNTCACGTTCGCTGGATTNTTGCCNTTTCCGTAGCGCTNTCTTGCATTTCCGGAAACGTTCAGGGCGAAGACCAAGNNGANTCTAGCAANGNCCCGGTNATTGTTCATTTGGAGACCNTCAGCGGGACCTCTTTACAGAATGGGGAATCAATCAACGGTTACATAATCTCGGACGAGGCTCCTGTTTCAGTTTGGTGGNAGTTAGTAGACTCCGAAACAATCATCTCCACTGGCGACATTACTGGAGAANTTACAGATTTGACGGAAATNGACGGCCTTTTGAGGTGGAGCTTTGGTTTTACACCACCCCCCTCCTCATTTCCATGTTCTTGTAAGGTAGTAGTTTCGGNAATAGACACATACGGATCATCAGTNTCTGAGGCCGAATTAGTATTTCTTGAAGATGGTTTTACGACTTTGAGNCCTATCATCAATCTNGATAGAAANAATGCTGATTCNACGATTAGCAATGATATCGAATTTAGTGGACGTGTGTCCTCATACCTATCTTCAACTCTTGAAGTTGGTTTTTCATTGGAAATATCCTCATCTCCAAAATGCACTTCTGATCCATCTATCATTTTCCAAAATAGGCAAATTGCTTTGGAATTAGACCNCGAGGCTAATCAAAACGGACAGTTNGACTTTGTTAGCCAATTAGNTGATCTTCAAGACGGCTCTTACGATGCTTATGTTTTTTCCAATGAAATAGGATCAAACGTATTTTCTTTCCAATGTATGTCGTTTTTTGTAGATAATTCCAATCCGACACCTGTCATTATCGGCGAATCCAACTTAACCGAGGGTTCTGGTATTTCGGAGTTCCAATGCACCGGTTCATTTGATCCGAACTGGGAGGATGGCATCTCTAGCTATTTCTGGACTCTTAAAAAATCAACAGAATTAGGCTCAGTGACTATCGACTCATCGGTCAGTGACGAACCCACTCCATTCATGCTCGATACAAATCTCTCTGGAAAGTACGAAATTACACTTACTGTAACCGATAATGCGGGAAATTTTGCNTCTACTACTNTCACAGTTGTAGTCAACAACACTCCACCATTGGCTGTGCTGTCGATAGGNGGCAAGGAATATTTTGACGGCGACACACTTTCAGTGGANAGAGACCTNCCCATATCTTTGGACGCATCTGGCTCTACTGATACCGTCAACGATGTCCCTACATTGAGATATATCTGGAGAATAGACAATGTCCCATTCTTCGAAGGAAGTAACCGTGACCTGTTTTGGCCGGACAATAGCACAAGTAAATTCGAGCTATCCCTCGAGGTCATTGATAATAATCACGAGTCTGCAGTAATTACCATTCAAATTAAGGATGAATCCTCGGGTTTTGGACTACCTTTGCAGTTCTTATTCCTAGTCGTCTCAATTGCCTTCTTGACTTATGCAATAAGTAGGCGCTCTAAGGAAGCTTCAGCCGGATACAATATCCCAAAGTGGCCTTCCAATGAGACGTGAAAGGACTATATCACAAGATATGCTGAGTGTCTGCATGAGCAGACTGCCCTTTGAACTGCAGGAGTACAAAGAGCGCCAGAGCAATTTCCTGAGCCAGCTTCCTGANGNTTCCATCTTTATTCTGCCAACTAACCCTGTAATGACTAGGTCAAACGATACTAATTTCCCATTCAGGGCAAATTCCTACATGCTGTATCTTTGTGGTTGGGAATCACCCCAGGGGGTGTTTGTAGCTTACAGAGAGGATGGATCGTGGATAACATCACTTTTTGTCCGACCTAGGGATGAAAAGGCGGAGATTTGGGAAGGCAGGAGAGTCGGTATCGAAGGAGCGGCTTCGTCTTGGCCGATTGATAGGGCATTTCCATTGGATGAGATTGCCAGTACCCTGAATATGCTAATTGAGGGCAAATCCTCGATATACTCAATTCAAGGAAATAATGATCTTGTGGATGAAATGGTTTCTTCTTCAGGAATATCAATTTTGGACCCCAGTCCCATTTTAGACAAAATGCGTGTAGTTAAGTCAGCAGCAGAAATTCAAATAATGCAGAAAGCTGTAGAAATCGCATCCAGTGCTCACATAGAAGCCATGAGACAAGCTNCTCCNGGAATGGGCGAGTGGCATCTCCAGTCAATTTTGGAGGCCTGCTTTACTCAAAATAACAGTCAATACGCCTANCAGTCAATAGTGGGCGGAGGCGAAAATGCGACAATACTNCATTATAATTCGAATAATAGCAATNTAGAGNCTGGAGATTTGGTATTGATTGATGCTGGATGCGAAGTCGATGGTTATGCCTCTGACATAACCAGGACATGGCCAATAAGTGGAGAATTTTCCCTACCACAAAGGACCATCTATGAACTGGTGCTTTCAGCACAAAAGGCAGCGATAAATGCGTGCAGGGCCGGCTCACCGTGGAAATCTATGCATAAGGCTGCATCTGAGGTTATTTCTTCCGGATTGGTAGAACTGGGTATTCTTGATTGTTCATTCGAGGATGCTATTGGCGAGGATCTNGATGGAGAATATCGGAGATTTTTCATGCATGGTACNGGGCATCTNCTGGGGCTAGATGTTCACGATGTAGGCGGGGGNCGTCAGGGTGACGCAGTACCNGGCCCTGAGTTGCAAGCAGGTATGGTNGTCACAATCGAACCAGGTTTATATTTCGGTAGCTGGTGGGAGAAANTGGACGTACCCAATGAGTTCNTGGGAATTGGGGTGCGAATAGAAGACGACATTCTTATCACCGATTCAGATCCATTAGTACTTTCATCATCATGTCCCAAGGAAATAGAGGAATTAGAGGAAATTGTGGGAAATTGAGGTGNATAATATCACTGGATGGAGGGAAATTTTAGGGGGTTTCATCCGTGGNGATATTNCCCAATTGGATGAGGTCAGCGCCACATTGTTGTANGAGAGTGCCCCATTGAATGATTTGATGTATGCCGCTTCATTAGTCAGAGAAAGAGTGGTNCCTGGAAATAANGTAACTTACCTNGTAGATCGAAATATCAACTATACAAATACATGTACGATNAATTGTCAGTTNTGCTCATTNTANAGGNCNCCAGGTCATTCNGAGGAATATACTCAGGATTTACAGCAGATTAGNTCNAAAATCTNNGAGTTAGAAGCTCTAGGGGGATCAAGGATTTTGATGCAAGGTGGTGTAAACCCAGATTTAGAGCTAGATTGGTACACTGATCTGTTAAGGGAGTTGAGAAACAGGCATCCCAGCATAGACCTAGATTGTTTTTCCCCAATAGAAATCGAGGGTATAGCTGAAGTTTGTGGACTGTCAACTATTGATGTTTTGATGGAGTTGAAATCAGCGGGTTTGCATGGATTGCCAGGAGGTGGTGCCGAATTGCTTGTTGATGAAATTAGATTAGGGGTATCGCCAAAAAAGGGCTCTTCAGAAAATTGGCTTAGAGTGATGTCAGAAGCACAGAGCATTGGTTTAGTCACTTCAGCTACTAACGTTTTTGGTTTCGGTGAATCCAGAGCTCAAAGAGTCGCTCATTTGGGCAAAATTAGGGATTTACAGGCGAGAACATTGAGCAAAGGCCTAAATGGATTTACATCATATATTTCGTGGCCTGTAATGCTAGAGAACAATAGTCTGGGTAAGAAAAATAGTGGTAATGCAAAATTTGAACTTGGTGCCAGCCCATCCGAGTATCTAAGACACCTTTCGATTTCAAGAATTTTCTTAGACAATATTGAACATTTCCAGGCTTCATGGCCCACAATGGGAATGGAAATAGCTCAGATTGCATTATCCGCTGGAGCTGACGATATTGGCTCTACAATGATGGAGGAGAATGTAGTTTCTGCTTCTGGAACTACCAAAACAATGGCTACTGAGGATGAATTAAGGAGAGCAATTTCAGAAGCGGGCTTCGTTCCATCAAAGAGGGACTCCGATTACAATTCATTAGAAATGACTGGAAAGATATCAAATCCCATCCATAGCTAATTTGACAGCTCAACTCTTCCACTTTTCACAGGTGCATCATGTATGACAATAGGGCCATTAGAATCTTGCATCCGAACAGGCTGAACCCATTTGCAATCCACATGGCCCCATTTGCATTGGATGACAAGCTCCCAGTGGACGGCTATTAAGTCAGAGTATATTGTTCCCGGCCACTCATTTTGCGGTAAAGGGACAGCCATCATGTTTGCACCATTGTCGAATATGTCTACCCATTCTCCTGATTCCATAATCCTCATTGGCTCAAGCATCAGCATTTTCTTTTCCGATGCTTGCATCGGCATTGCTTCACCAACCCCAGTTCCAGCCTCATCACCCGTGGCGACACGCTTGGCCGGCAATTTTGTCGACATTCCGGGCAGGGGCTGCATATTCTCCGACCTTCCCAGTGCAAAATCAATTGCGCTGCGCTTCGGTATTGCTACTCCAACTTGGNACCTNATTTTTGTTGGCTCNACACTNTCTGGAAACTTCATTTCATTGATCGATATTGACTCCCTACTAACTTCAACTTCCAGATCAATATTGGCTATCGGGCTATTTAGAAATTCATTTTGCTTTGAGAAATCTCTGAAATTTGCCCAAGTTCTGAAAAAAAGAGGCATCAGGAAAATAGGGAAGGAGAAGAAAAGTAGTACGGGATATTCTAATGGCCCAATCCTGAATGAACCAGCAATGGCTTCAGAAATTAATCCAACATCGACCAATACGGGCTCTATTGCATGAATGAACAGAGTTAGGATAAGAATGATTACTGTGGGGTAGATCAGCTTCCTCGAAACATTGTGCAATGGGTCAGGATCGATGTACCAACCGAACCTTGATTTTTTGATGAATTCAGGTGTATCTCTGTAAACTGATGAGGAAAAAACCCTCATTCCTGAGTCACTATCTTCAAAATCCCGCCATTGAACATACCAATCATCGGGATTCCCAATAGAAAATTCGGGAGGCCCATCTTCATCATGTTGAATGCCGACCTCAATGATTGGCACCCCGCTTGGCTCTACTCTATCAGATTCAAAAGGGGGGTATCTGATTTTCTGCACGGAACGAGCCAAAACCTAACCCCACAATACTGCCTTGGCCGCCCTACCAGCCAATTTCCTAAACTCGGGAACGTCCTTTAGCATCCTCATCCCCAGTGGGATTGGATTTTCAATTTCACCGAATTTGTTTATCATATCAGTCACCTCGGGCTTTGCCCAAACTCTGAAGATATCCTCTAGTTCTTCATCTGATATTTCCGTCAGAAATGCATCTCTCAGTGCTCGCTTTCTTCTTTGATCTCTCTGAAAATCCCTCATCTTTCTTGAAATCTTTTCCATTTTCTTGGCCGATAAGTCGTTTTCAATGATTGCCTCGCTCAAATCTTCTATTAACAAGTCAACTTGCTTGAAACCGGGCCCTATCCCCCCTCCTGTCGTCGGCTTACAAATTCCAGCTGCGTCACCGAATAAGGCAACTCTCTCGATCATTGTCTTCTTTACCATTCCACTA
The DNA here is from genome assembly GCA_002728565.1 of Methanobacteriota archaeon. Taxonomy (GTDB): domain Archaea; phylum Thermoplasmatota; class Poseidoniia; order Poseidoniales; family Thalassarchaeaceae; genus UBA36. The sequence continues at coordinate 18,233 of PBUX01000014.1, forward strand.
GGTACAAGTCCGCAAAATCTTCCTATTTCCCTACAATTGTCGAATTTTCCATCCCATAGAGGGGATTTCATGAGATTTACAAGACACTGCTCCGATGAAGAATCATCCAGCAGATCTCCCTTGGACCAAGTACCAATTCTGGTAGTCTCACCGGAAGGAATAGCCCAGGCAAAGAAGCCGGGTGCCACGGACTTTCCAGTGTACATGTCTAGCCGCCCAGAGTCATTCTCATACCCGGAAACTTCAATCTGAAAGCCAATCATATTCTCCTTAGGNCTACCCATTCTGAATCTCTTCCTAACCCATGAATGGGCACCATCAGCACCACAGAGCAATTTGGTGGATATCTCGATTGGGCCATTTGGGGTTTCAACNGNCATATTCACTCTGTCNANTTCTAGCTGAACACTTTTTGGNTTGCTGCAAAGCAGAATCTCNGCCCCGTTCTTCATTGACTGCATGACGACAGCTTCGTCAAACAATTTTCTACATACTGAGAATGTCCTAACCCTANCTGGNTCTCCAATNCTTACCACAGTCCCTTCGGGGCTATGGATATTGGCNCCCCAAATTTCACTTAGTACGGTATCATACAAGTCAACTCGCTTCATCGCACCTGGGTTAACTAGTCCTGCACATTGGAANGGNCGNCCAACTTCATCATGCTCTTCAATTATCAAAACACTGTGGTTTCGACTACATAGCTCCCTTGCAAGATAACCTCCNACTGGGCCAGCGCCAATAATCACTGCATCATACATTTGCAATATATCAGNCCTCAGTTTTTNCCTCTTGATATTCTTCTGTAGTCGCTAATCAATAAGCTCACCTGCTGAAAAGTCAGCTCCTCTATGGCAGAGCATTCGAACCTCGAACAAACCTCNTTTTCTTCAACTTTTGACTTTTTAAGGAGGTCTCTGAGGTATTTTATTTGCTTTTCTGTGGGTGGTCNAGGCTTTTCAGCTTGCATGTCCTTCAGAATTGATATCAATGATGANGCGCTNCCATCCCTTCCCCCAGTCAACTCATCAAAACTCCCTATTCCTACAATTTCAGAAGCTTCTCTATCGTCCATTCCAAGCGACTCAATTAGTTTGTAAATGAAACTAATTTGTTTTTCTGACGGACCAGTTGAAATATTCCTTGATGTCAGCTCATCAATCACTTCCTTGGCACGTTCACCGGATATTTCGTCCGGTTCTAGACCACCAAGAATCTCAGTCCTCTCCCCTTCATCTAACGTGTGGAGTAGTTGTTTCATGTAATTCAATTGCTTAGGTGTGGGCTTTGATCTTCTAATCTCTAAAGCACTATTATGGGCATTGGAAAATTGCTCTACGAACCTGTTCCAGACTTTCGGAGCTACCTCATGGCCATTCTCAATGGAATCAAGGTTGGCCTCCATTACTGCGGTAAATTCTGCATCAAACACACCTCTGTTTTCTTCNCCGNTTCCGTACATGGGTGCTACTTGTTTCCATAGCAATACTCCGTTTTCCGAAGGCACTAGTGCCTTAGACTCCTCAAAAACATACTTTCTCGCCAAAAGCTTCTCAATTGTCGANGCATAAGTCGATGGCCTTCCAATACCCTCATTTTGCATTTTTTCAACCAATGAATGCTGGCGGAATCTTGATGGGGGCTTAGTCTCATCTTCTATTAGTCTGGGGTTNTCCTCAACCTCGTCCAATTTTAGCTTCTCACCTATATCTGTNGAAATTTCGGGAGGCGTTAAATTCGGGGCCTTCCTTAATCCAATATATGCTGCTTCCCAACCATCGTGAACCCTCCAAGAGGTACTTCCTACCCAGACCTTTTCGAAACCTTCCACAGCNCCCCTTATGNTCATTGTTTCATATCTAGAATTACTCATTTGGCTAGCTGCAAACCTCGACCATATCAAATTATACAGGATCTTTTGTCTTTTATCCAGTCCTTCNGGATTAACGTTTTTTGGGTCAGTNGGCCTAATTGCTTCATGCGCATCTTGGATNCCCGATTGTCCAGACTGGCTTTCCTTACCCACAATACCAGGTTCTTCCCTTAGGAATTCAGTGCCCCATTTTGAAGCTATGTAGTCCCTAATTTCCTTCCTAGATTCAGGATTTGTTCTTGTTGAATCAGTTCTAATGTACGTTATGAAACCAGCTTGATACAAATCGTTAGCAACTTGCATTATTCTCCTGGTAGACCATCCAATTTTTGGATGGGATCCAGCAGTTCTCAATAGAGATGGNGTGGAGAATGGTGGCTTTGGAGANGAACTCCTCTTTCCCATTTTTACCTCGGAGATTTTCAAGGCCTTACTCTTGGACAAAGAACTAACAGCACCGGTAGCCAGATCCCGATCATTTGTTCTTTCAGGATGGTGANCTCCTCCTTCACTATCAAACCAAGCTTCAGGGTCATTTTTCTCATGAAACCTCACTTTGAAAGGAATTTCACTAATGCTGGCATTTACGCTGAAATATGGCTGTGGGACAAAAGCTCTCCGCTCCATCTCCCTCTCGACAATGAANCCNAATGTGGGAGTCTGAACTCGTCCCATCGAAGTTAGATTCCANGATCTAGAGAATTTGGACGACCTGAATCCAACTAGCCTATCCATGAACCTCCTTACCTTTGCTGCATCAACTAAATCGAGGTCAATTTCCCTAGGGCTTTCTATAGCAGAAATCACGGCTTTCTTTGTAATTTCATTGAATGAAATTCTCATTGTCTTGTACTCCGAGAAGATNTCAGCCAGCCTCCAAGCAATGAACTCNCCCTCCCTATCGGGATCAGTNGCAATGAATACGGTGTCCACTGAATGCTTCTCTGCCTTTTTCAGCAGNCCCCTAACTGTCCTTTCAGCATTNGTGTCAGTCCAATCCCATGGTGGGTCAGGCAAAGAATCAGGCTTAGAAGCCCACATGGCCTTTCTTGCTTGCTTTTTATCCTTGGCTGAATATCCAGGTAAATCTTGAACATGNCCTTTACAGCTATCTACTATGAAACCTCTTCCAAGGTATTGNTTTACCTTCTTGCCNTTGGCACCGGATTCTACGATCACCATCCCCTTCATGTACACCGCTATTTGTCTGCCAACAGCAACATTTCATAAACTTGAGTGGATAGTTATGCTAATCAGATGTATTGATGCATGCTTGCCCTGCTTTCCTCTTCATTCCAAGGAACATTCAGCTCCTCGCCAAGACAGCCTTCGCAACCGGGATATCCAGCTTCGGAGAATTGTACTATCAATNTTGACACTTCCTGGAAAAATTTTTCAAATTCTATGGGGATCCAAACACGATCAGATTCTTNCGGCTCATCTTTTCCAATGCANGCGATNGCTCTTCCNGCATGNCGAATTTCAATACCGCTAATTTCACCTTTNGCCTCTCTATAACTCATTACAAAAGATGGCGTCATGTCNTGAACAACAAGCATTTNCTTGTACATATNNTCTATTGAGTGCTTGGAAATATCATTTGGNACCACTATTTCTATTGGTGAGTACTTCAGCATAAGCTTTGCAACTTCNGAAATTGCCCGGTGCCTCGTAATCGCCGCCATCCAACTCATATCTCCGTAACGATTGAAGAATAAGTGCCTTTACCCGAATTAATGGGCTTGGCGTGGGACATTTTTGCTAGACCAGCATTCCGACTGGTCGATTCGGAAAGGGCTCACTCTCTCGCCATCAAATCACTATCAAAAATTGGTGAGAAACCATCAGGCCAATATTTACTCAATGCTCTGTATAAGTCCCCAAAATTGCCCATAGAAGTATTTGGGCAGCTCTTTCACCATCCATTGGGCCTGGCCGCCGGTTTCGACAAAGGGGCTGAAGCACTTCTTGCATGGCCTTCAATGGGTTTTTCATGGTCAGAATATGGCGGTATAACCCGTTTCCCCCAAGATGGAAATCCCAAGCCAAGAATGTTTAGAGCAAATAAAGATAGAGCTTTAGTAAATAGTATGGGATTCAACAATCCTGGTTCTGTTGAAGTTTCAGAGAGGCTNCTCTCACGCAAGGTCTCAGGAAAATGGCCTAAGTCTCCCGTAGCAGCAAATATTGGTCGTTCAAAAAAGACTCCGAATTTGCATGCAGCAGATGATTATTCNTCTACATTAGAAATGCTTTGGGATCATGCCGACCTTTTCGTTCTGAACTTTTCTTCCCCAAATACACTTGGATTGAGGGATTTGTTGGAACAACAATACCTGGANAATATAATCTCTGCATGCAATTCTGTCAGAAATAAAAAACAAGTAAGCAAACCTTTGCTATTGAAAATCTCTCCCGATTCAGAGGATGAAGTGATTCGTCAGATAGTTGGAACTTCAGTTTCATTGGGGATTGATGGGATAGTAGCTACAAACACGACCATCAAGCGACCAGTACCAAAGTCAACCCAATCAAGAAAGACCTTTGCAAATGACGGTGGCCTTTCAGGNAGGCCACTGCACCCGAGATCTATTGAGGTAATCGACCTAGTTTACAAGGAAACAGAGGGTAAGATTCCAATCGTGGGNGTGGGTGGTATNGAGTCAGCCGAGACAGCGTGGAACGCAATCACCTCAGGNGCCTCATTGATCCAGCTTTACTCTGCATTAGTATTCCGCGGCCCCTCAGTGGTTTCTAGCATAATTAAGGGCCTCAGGAAGAAATTAGTAGAGCATGATTTTTCAGAAATTTCTGAAGCTGTGGGATACAAACACATTTAGCAACGATCAGGGGGTTCTCATCATGGCAGGAACAAGGGCAATGCGACTATCAATAGTCTTCGCATCTTCCCTTTGTGTTTTTGCTCTCATGCTGATCACCGTTGATCCGGAAACCCAGTATACCGTTGATGAAGTGATTGATTCCAGTCAAGAATTCGAAGGTGAAAGAGTCTTCATCAGAGGTCAAGTTGAAAATGGCTCAATAAATCATCAGTCGATGCACTTTACTCTGCTTGGTGTAGAAAATCAGCTGGTTATCGATTATTCTGCTGCGTCTGTTCCTGATGCCTTCTCTGATGGACTTTCAATATCCGTGAGGGGTACGTTAATCAGTGAAGGAGGAATTTTGGTATTGAAGGCCACTGAAATTCAGACCGGGTGCCCTTCGAAGTATGAATCGTGATTGTCAATCTTCTTAGGTAACCACCTCGCGCTAATTCTGGGCTAGGGGGGGAGTTGACGTGCTCTATTTTTCACAAATCGTCGAAAATGGTGACCCGAAGTCCGAGGGC
>PBUX01000015.1 GCA_002728565.1 Methanobacteriota archaeon
ACCACTGACTCCGTGCCTTCCTATTGCCCTTACCTGACCGCTATTTGTCATCACATCAGAGACCATTAGCAGATGCCTTACATCAACTTCTAGTCCCGCCCCCTCCAGGGTATCCAGCATCTCATTGATTATCGCCTGCCTTGCAGCCTCGATTCCTAAGCAATCATATATCTCAATTATATTGTTGGTATAGGTCCTCGATCTATCGACCCCATCAAATTCACTCACCTTACCAAGATTAGAGCCAATTGTGGAGATATAATATTCACCACTATCAGAAGGACCCTGGACATTTGCCCGACTTATACCTGGCAAACCCTTCAAACGCAGTTTCTTTATCTTGTCTTCTAGTTGCAATAGAGCAGTATAGGTAGGGGGGTCTGAAGCGATATTAGCTAAGTCGTCTTCTTTCGAAACGCCGGGAACTATTCGGAGTGACTTGGGCTTGTCTTCATTGTCTGCTTGCACATAGAGCCTCAGTGCTCTGGAAAGTTTGTCTCTAACTTCAGCTCCTGACATATTTTTCAATCGCATATTACTGGCATTTAGCTGGAGGCTGATATTCCTCTGTGCGACATCGACATCAATCGTTGCAATGTCAGTGGCAGTAGTTGTCTCAATGGATGCTGCCAAGTTTCTAATCTTCTTTTCATTGGTACTGAGGGGCTTCCCTTTTGAGTCGAGCTCGTTCGTGTAAATTATCATTGTAGGAGTTTTTGGCACTTTACGGGCATCTACGATTTCAATAATTCGAGGGAGTCCTTGCGTTACATTCACTGTAGCCACGCCGGCATAGTGGAAAGTACGCATCGTCATCTGAGTTCCTGGTTCTCCAATAGACTGAGCGGTGGTGATTCCTACAGCCTCATATGGTACTGCCTTGGCCAATCCAGCTTGTTCGACTGCTTTCTCCACTAGTTTCTTCGCTTTGGCATCAGTGATCTTCTTTTCACCACGAGCCTGGAGGCCGAGGGCGAGGTCGCTGATCATCCTAGGAGTTAAATTGGCATTGAGATTTTCAGAGGCGCTACTGATTTTGATGAATAGCTCATCTTCCTTATCGATATCACGCATAATGCTCTCTAGCTTGGCAAATTTGTCATAATCTTCCAAAGGCATTGATTTTGCTCTTCGGGATCTTGTACTTTTTCGACGGCGGACGACTGTCTTCTCGGACTTGTCGGCAGATGCCCTGGAGCTTTTTATTGAATTGCTCATAATCTCATGGATACGCTGAGAGGTACCGGAGTCGATACCGCAAATCTGGGCAATTTCTCCTGTTGACAATACTTTGACATCATCCCACTTTTTGTCGTCTGCTAATTTGTGGGCATATTCCTCCTCAACACCCAAATCCATTAGCTTCTTCTTCGTAGCACTCTTTACGACCATTACTTACCACCTCCGAAAACGCTGTCAATTACTTGATCTGCATCGAATGGTCTGCCTTTCCTGCTCAAAGTAGGGTCAATACCATCCTCCCCATACTCAAACTGTACAATACGATTGGCCGTATTCCTTACAGAAGACCTACTGTCGTTTGACACTTTCAAATCGTCCATAGCATTGATTAGTCTTCTTTGCATGTATCCGGACTTACTTGTCCTGACTGCTGTGTCGACCAATGACTCCCTTCCCGAAACGGAAAGCATGAAGAATTCAGTCGGTTCGAGTCCTCTCTTGAAAGAGGAAGAGACGAATCCTTTCTCCTTGGCTCCCTTGACATTTCGCGGGAAATGAGTAAGGACGCGATCTTGATATCCCCTCTCTAGCCTCTTTCCCCTGACTTTTGGCTGGCCTATTGACCCNGCCATCATTGCAAGGTTGTCCATAGAGCCCCTGGCTCCCGAGGTAGCCATCAGAACAGCAGAGTTATTTTCGCCAAGTAGTGACTTGGCGACATTGCCAGTTTCTGCTTTTCCTTCATCCAATATTGCTAGAATATTCTCTTCCAGAGTTTCTAGAGGAGTTCGTCCGGGTCTTGTCTCATACTTCCTCCCATCNTTTCCAAATTTCTTAAGTTCCTCATCCACCTTGTCACTGGCTGCCTTGTTTATCTTGTCAATTTCTTCCATTGCCTCTGGTGGTAGATCTTCGTCGTCGATTCCAGTGGTGAAACCCATAGCGGTACAGATTGCAATGGTCATCTTTGTCATTTTATTAATGAAATCAGCGCCAACTTCAGTACCATGGGTCTGTACAACTGCATCCAATAGTCTACCGTCTTCGGCACCAATTCCTCTCTTGTCTATTGCGCCAGAAACTGATCCTGAAGCTACTGAGACCTCTTCCCCCGCTCTATTCTTGAAGGATAGCTTGAGGCCTTCTTTAACTAAAAGGCTGAAGACATCGTTGCCCATGTATCCAGTAATTCCATCCCTGTTAACTTCACCAGGCAAGTCTCCATTCCATCCAATTGATCCTAGTACGTCTAGCATTTGGCTCTTAGTGAGGAAGCAATCGCCATTGGTCAAGAGATAAGAACCTGTAATATGATCGTGAATTCCCCCGATCACACTTCCCCCATATCTAGGAGAAATTATGTGTTCTTGGACACGCATAAGGATCTTGGCTTCGGCTCTAGCTTCTTCGCTTTGAATAACGTGAAGATTCATCTCATCCCCATCGAAATCGGCGTTGTAAGGAGTACAATCAGCAAGATTGAACCGGAATGTTTTACCTTCCATAACCCTGATCTCATGAACCAGCATTGACATTCGATGCAGTGATGGTTGACGGTTGAATATGGCTACATCACCATCAATTAGATGACGCTCAACGACAACACCTGGCTTTGGATTGCCGTCCCTATCGTATGTGCTTAGTCTGTCCTCAATATCAGTTGGATACAGGTTTCCATGCTCATCTTCTATTTCTGGGCTACCACAATGGGGGCACCGGACTTCAAGGTGTTCGGGTAGGAACTCATCTGGATTCTCAACTTCCCACTTCCATCTATTGTGGATAACTGCATTAGGGTCAGTGGAATCTAACGATTTTCCAAATTCATCCTCGCCCCTGAGGTTGGCTAAAGTCTGATTTAGATCGACGCTCCAGTCATCGTGTAATTCTGCAGTGGTATGGTCCCTACGCTGTTGCTTCTTCAGCACAAGTCCTGGCAAGAAGTTAGGCGCAGGCAAAACCTGATTCAACTCAGGGCTATAACCCATGTAGGGCTCTTCTTCGCTACCTGAGTGGCAATCGGGATTTAGGCATCTGAATCCAGCCCAGATGAACTTCGTCCGATCGGTAATCCTGACTCGGAACCTGTCCCCCCTGATTATGTAATTGACCCCGGGATGCACATCAGGGCCCCTTAGGATCATTTGTCTGAGTTGTTCCCTATTTCTACTTGTGACTCGTATGGGAACCGTCAACTCTTTTGCGGTGGACACAGGAATTCCGACCTCATTGATTCCAAGATTTGGATCAGGACTGATGACGGTTCTGGCGCAGAAGTTTACTCTTTTTCCAGATAGGTTGCTCCTGAATCTCCCGTCCTTACCCTTCAATCTCTGTGATAGGGTCTTCAGAGGACGGCCAGATCGGTGCCTCGCTGGAGGAATCCCACTTGTTTGATTGTCGAAATANGTCGTACAATGNTATTGTAACAACTCCCACAAATCCTCCACAATTAATTGAGGNGCNCCGGAGTCCCTATTCTCCCTCAATCTCTGGTTNATCCTTAGCACGTCCACTAATTTNTGCGTNAGATCGTCTTCCGATCGATCNCCGCTTTCCAGTGTNATAGATGGTCTAACTGTAATNGGGGGNACTGGTAGGACCTTCNTTATGGTCCACTCTGGTCTACTGACATCCATGTCCATTCCAAGGAAAATCAAGTGCTGATCGGGAATTTTCTCAAGCCATTCCCGGATGTCCCTTGCATTTAGCTTATGTTCGCCCTTGTCGGCCTTCTTCTCCTTGAATGTAGTGGGCTTATCCAAGATGATCTTACCTTGCTCGGAGCCACAATGCATGCATATCGCCCTCTTTGCTCCGGAGCAAACATTCTCAATGTCCTTGATGGCAGATTTGAATTCGCTGCCGCCAACACCGTGCTTGAGGATGACGTCATGGACTTTTTCGCGATAATAGTCCTGTTCTGACTTTTCGGGGTCTAGTGGATGTGTTTCAGGTGCATTGTGCAAAAGTACATTGCTACAAGAGTTACATGTAACTTTTAATGAAGTCTTGATAAGGTTAACAAAGCCGATGTGGATTACAGGAAGTTCAAGGGCAATATGGCCAAAGTGACTTGGGCATTCTTCGTGTTTATTCCCACAAGTTTCGCACCTAATTCCAGGGTCAATTACCCCCATCTTCGGATCCATAAGTCCTTGCTTGTACGCATGACCATCGTCTTTGTAGGTATCAGCAGTTTTCACTTCGACGGAGGACATCTTCCTGATTTCATTCGGGTCCATCAGGGTGAACCTGATTGACTCGATCCTCTTCGGAATCTTTGCTGCATCTCTTGTACTCATCTTCTATCCTCCAATTCTAGTCTCATTGCCACACCAAGGCTCTTCATTTCATCCAATAGAAGCTTGAAGGCGTAGGAAGTCTGAACTGAGTGTACATCAGACCTATCGCCGCATACAGGGCAAACCGAAGTTCTCCTCTTCCAATCATAATAGGCTATGTGGCCACACCTTGGAGTATTGCATACCATCAAATCCCATCCATCAGACTCATCTAGTAATCTGTCTTTGATCACCATGGAAGCCCCGTGAGAAATTAGGCAGTCCCTCTCCATCTCACCAAATCTGAGTCCTCCTTGTCTTGCTCTACCNTCTGTTGGTTGCCTAGTAAGTATCTGGACNCTGCCTCTACTTCTGGCATGCAACTTGCTNCTTACAAGNTGATGAAGGCGTTGATAGAAGATTACGCCAACGAATGTTTCNACAGGGAATTCTTCGCCTGTTTCGCCATTGATCATTGTCTCTCTNCCAGANTGACTGAAGCCCTCACGTAGAAGTCCNGAACGCAGCGATTCTTCCTTCTCGCCGGTAAATGCAGTTCCATCGATCCTTCTACCTTCCATTGAGCCAACTTTACCTCCAATCATCTCCAAGACGTGGGCTACAGTCATCCTGGATGGAATTGCATGGGGGTTGATCAAGAGATCNGGTATTACTCCATCTTCTGTNAATGGCATATCTTCTTGNTTTACTAGTCTGCCAATAATTCCTTTTTGTCCATGACGGCTAGCAAATTTATCGCCCAACTCTGGAACTTTGTTTGAACGGAGAGTAATTCGAACGAANCGACCAGANTCAAGAGATTCNGTTACAAATACGTTATCGACCCAACCCTTCTCTCCATGNCGAACTAGCATTGATGACTCTCTTCTTTCTTGGGCTTGCAAAAATGCCCCATGTGCTTCTTCAAGNAATCTAGGTGGGCTTGTTTTGCCGACTAAAATCGACCTGCCTGCTTCCTCACCTGTGAGTTCCTGTTCAGGGACGGGCAATCCATCCCTCTCAAGATGGGAATATGCGTCCCATGACTTGAGTCCCTTTACTTCATCGAGGCCAGTTCCGGGAACCTCNATCCTTTCCTCNTGGCCACCGGGGAANCGCTTATTCTCGGCATTATATGTTCTTATGAAGGCAGAGCGGCCAAGCGNCCTCTCNACAGAAGCGCGNTTCATTATTACAGCATCTTGCATNTTATACCCATGGTGGCTAACTATGGCNACAACGAAATTCTGNCCACCNGGCCTTTGATCGAAATTTGTTGATTGCATTGCCCTTGTTCCGACAATTGACCTCTGTGGATAGTGCATCACATGGGCCCTTGTGTCAGGGCGAAGTCGGAAATTGGCACTAGCGACGCCGAGACTCTGCTTGACCATTGCAGTGCCTCCTGTAACCCTGGGAGTTGAGTTGTGCTCAGGGTAAGGAACTAAGGATGCACAAACACCCAGAATTAGCTGGGGATCGATCTCCACATGAGTATAAACCAGTACGGTGTTATTCTTCTTCTGCTTTCTTTTCAATGGTTCAATATCTTCTTGGTAATAATTTAGAGGNACCTTGAATTTTTCAGTAACCTTTTCGCCATTCTCCATTCGGACCTCNGNGGAAATATGAGCATGTGTGATNCCATTCTCACCCAAGTTTAGCCACTCAACATTAGAATGGCTTAGGGGCCTCTTATTTTTTGGTGAGACGCTAGGGAGGTCAAATGGTCGAGGAGCGACCAATAGGTCTTCCTCTTCTTCTGCATCTACCCACTCAACAACTCCACCAGAGACTAGATCAGAAAATGAGATCTCGCCAGATTTGAGNCCCTCNAGATGCATTTTTGTTATTTGCAAATTNCCATCNTCAATAATTAACAATGGACGGAGTAATCGGCCTCTGTCCGTGTTGATGTACACATCTCGGTTTGCTGANTCGTGCCTGATACTGACTTCAGGCCTAATTCGTCCTGATCGGCGCCGNCGCTTGAATTGGGCCACCAATTTGTGAGGATATTTGTGGAGGCCGAATATGTCGCCATTGACGTGAATTCTAGAGCCTTCGGCCCATCCATCTGGATCATCATCCACTCCTGCTTCCTTGAGTAATTCTTTGAGATCATTCTCNGGTACCTCTTCGGAGANNTCGATCATTTGGGCTCCGTTTTTCACGAGNCCGCAGTTCTGACCTTCCGGAGTCTCATTNGGGCATAAACGGCCCCANTGAGTGGGGTGCAAGTCCCTTGCTTCAAAATGTGGCTGACTCCTAACCAAGGGACTAGTNACCCTCCTGAGGTGTGAAAGNGCGGAGAGGAATGTNGTNCGATCNAAAAGCTGGCTTACTCCAGACCTACCGCCGACCCAATTACCTGTAGCTAAAGCGTGCATAATTTTGGTGGTTAAGACATCTGGCCTAAGGCATGTGGAAATTTTCAGCTCTCTTTTCCGATTGTGGTGCCTTTCTAGCTGATACTTCAGATCCCTTGCTAGTTGCTGTAGGCTGACCCTGAAAAGATCCTCAATCAAATCTCCAGCCAATCTAACCCGCTTGTTTGCATAGTGGTCCTTGTCATTGGGTTCTTTGTCAGAAATGGCATTTTCGAGGACCTGTCGTGCGATTCTGCCAAGGAAAATGGCTTTCTTTTCTCTATTCTCACTGGATGAACCTAAGTGAGGCAACAATTCATTGTCGAGAAGGTTC
>PBUX01000016.1 GCA_002728565.1 Methanobacteriota archaeon
TATGATGACCAAGGTCATGGTACCCATTGCGCGGGAATAACAGCCGGAACGGGGGCGCCGACTTACCAATTTGTTGGGGTCGCCCCACAAGCCCAATTAGTCGGAGTCAAGGTTCTGGATGAGGGCGGGTCAGGATCCTTCGCCACTGTGATGGCTGGGATGGAGTGGACGGTGGATAAAAGACATGAGTTCAATATTCGAGCTGCGAGTATGAGCTTGGGTGGTTTCGGATTAATCGAGTGGACCTCTTCAGAGGAGGAGTCTGTGAATAGAATGGCCAATAAGATGGTCAGGTCGGGAGTCGCTCTCTTCATCGCAGCGGGTAACTCTGCCATCAGTGCTACGATAGGGACGCCAGGGTCCGCCGAGGATGTGATTACTGTCGGGGCTCTTGACAAAGACACAGCAATCGCCTCATACTCCAGCCAAGGGCCTACAGAGGAAGGACGAATCAAGCCGAACCTCGCATTCGTTGGATCGAGCGTAAATGCACCTGAGGCGAACTCCGGGGATGGCTATGTTGCCTACTCGGGGACTAGCATGGCCACTCCTGGAGCCGCCGGTCTAGCAGCACTGATGTACCAAGCTAACCCAGACCTTTCCCCCTTTGACATTAGAAACATCATGCAAGAGACCTCAACATATCGAGAATGCCATTACATGCTAGCTAACGAACCCTGTCCGGAGGATATAGTCCCGAAGAATAGGCAGAATAACGTGTATGGGCATGGGCATGTCGAAGGCCCTGCAGCCTTGTTAGAAGCGGCAAACTACGTATATTCCCTGTCTGAAGGATTGAATCTCTCATTGCAGACTAACTCATCGACGGACAATAAGGTTCACTTGAGCGGGGGAGAATCATTTGCCATTAACGTGGATGGTGGGGCAGTTAAGATTCAGTGGCGTACGTGGGATATGAGGGATAATTGGATGGACCACCAAGATTTTGAGGCCGGCCAGAAAAACGTGGAGATCAGCCATTCGATGCTAGTAGATAGACTTCAGTACCTTCCAGGAAACGAAATTGAGGGTAATCAAACTTTGATGATCCGTGCGATTAATGGCGAGGAAGCCTCAACAAACCTAGTCGTCCATTTGTTCGTCACCGGCTCGGAGAAATTTGTTCCAGAGCAAGACGGCGGACTGCTTCCAGGCTTCTCGTCCTCCCTTGTGATGATCTCTCTACTCGGCGCGGCCACATTGGCCTCAGGGTCACCGCGAACTACCAAGAAGACCCTTGAAGACTCCGAATTTCTCCAAACCTCAGGGGCAAGAGACTCGAACTAGGATCTCGCGCCTATCGACTCTATATTCCCCATGTAGGGTCGTAGAACCTTCGGAATTTCCACNGATCCGCCCTCTCTCTGGAATTGTTCCATAATTGCTACCAACGCTCTACTAGTTGCCACTGCCGTCGAATTGAGGGTGTGTACTGTTGAATTCCCCTCNGAGGTTCGATAGCGAATCCTAAGCCTGTTGGCTTGGTAGTCAGTACAGTTNGAGCAAGAAACGACCTCTTTGAATGCACCAGCACCCGGTAGCCACGCNTCCAAATCATATTTCTTGGCAGCCACTGATCCCATATCCCCTGTACAAATGCTCACTACTCTATAGTGCAGGCCCAAACTATCCCACAGATCCTTTGCATTCATGAGTAGCTCTTCGTGATGGNCCCACGAATCATCAGGCTCACAGATTACGATTTGCTCTATTTTCTTGAACTGGTGGACCCTCCAGATCCCTCTATCTGACAGTCCGTGCGCCCCGACTTCCCTCCTGAAGCAGTCAGAGACTCCGACTAGCTTGATCGGCAACTCGGATGGTTCGATTATCTCGTCCATTCTCATAGCAGTTAGTGGGTGCTCGCTTGTTGCGATTAGGTAATACTTGTCCGGCTCAACCCCGTACATCACTGTCTCGAAGTCCCCCAAGTCTGTCACCCCCTCGTATGCCTCTCTGTTCATCATCAAGGGGGGTTGGACCAATGTGTATCCTCTGCCAATAAGGAAATCAGCACAATATTGCTGCAAGGCCATTTCCAGTCTGGCCAAATCTCCCTGCAAGAAGTAAAACCTGCTCCCTGCTACCTTAGCTCCGCGTGCCTGATCGACCCAGTCATTTTTCTCTATCAGGTCATTATGCACAACAGGCTCGAACTCGAACTCTGGCCTTTTCCCGTGAAGGCTCANCTCCACGTTCTTCTGGTCATCCTCTCCGATNGGGACGTCTTCGTGAAGAATGTTAGGAATCCTCATTCTAAGNGCATCCCTTCTTTCAAGAAGGTCATCACATTCGTCTTCCAGGTTGCTAATCTCCTCTCCAATCTCAGAGACTTTGCTAATCATTTCCTCTGCAGATTTNGTATCGCCCGCCTTCTTTGCCTCTGCAATCCCTCTCGCAGCTTCATTGCGNTTTCTTCGAAGCTGGTCCGNATCNTACTGCTTACTCCTCCAAGCTTCATCCAANTTGATCACTTCGTCAATGGCATCGTGAGGCAAACCCCTTCGATCATGATCTGCTTTGATGACCGCGACTCGCTCCCTGAACATCGACATATCTAGCATGGCGCCCAGCCTGTTGGCATGGCATTCGGACTTCAACTCATTGGGTATTAATCAAAGGAATGTGATATCCTGCCATAGATTTCCTAACCCCAGAGCTATTGTTCCGGANACTAGNTACCCGAGAATNCTACCGCCATTCAGCAANGGTAGTCCAGCCTGCGGCCTACCTCTGGCCACCTGNGTCATTAGAGCAATGTAACCAAGTAAACCGCCGACAAGAGTCCCCATCCCCACAATCATCGGACCGAGATGAACCGGCTTTGTCGGGTCTCCCCAGAAGTCGAAAACAATAGGGCCGATTTCAGGTAGAAATGTAATTGATGAAATTACCAACATGCCAGGAAATATCACGTCACCGAGACCCATGAATAGGGCATCACGCCCCTTAGGNTTGCCTGGCTCATCTTTCTCTGAGCGAATGATCNGCNCCNCANCATCGTCTGTATTTCNGATCCGATGNTCTTCNAGATCCGTCTCCCTCATTACATCGCCATCTTGCTCAATGAATGAGTAGTCCAAACTTTTCGGAGCCACTAGAAGGACGGGCAGCTTCATTCCGATCATCGTATCGGCTAGCTCCAGCATATGCTTGCTTTTGTTTACGGCCCANTGATCGTAGACCGCAGCCATTACCATGAAGAAAATAATCAGGACCGGAACAAAGGCAATCCCAATCATCGTTATCACTCCTGCTCCCACAAGGACTCCGATGCTGTTTACAACGTACCATTCAGGGAATCTATGCAATGTGTACATCAGGCCAACAGTAAGGGACAATGTTGCTACCATCCATTCGTTCATCCCACCCATTCCCAACAATGATAGGAAAATTGCAACAAATGGGCCAATGGCCAAAANCAAGCTGTAACCAAGTGCAAGGAATATTATTGCCTTGATTATTGCCTCCATGCCTTTCCTTGCAAGCCAAATTATAACGAATGTGAAGATTAGAATCATCCCCAACTCGAGAAAAATGTTTCCAGCTTCCGTCGTCCCCTCCTCGCCAAAGGCCCTGATCGNGTCAAAATTGTAGAATGGCTGAATGAAAACGCCCAACATGATTGACGAAGTAAACATAGCNGCCATTCCAGCCATAGATGTCCATTGCTCCCGAATCGCATCGAACAAATCCGACAGTTCCGAATCCGCCATGCTCCCACGACCTTCAAGGGGCATTTCACCTTGACCCAACCATGGTCCACCGCGGCGACAGCGAAATCAGAGCCTGGCTNTCTGGGAGAATTGGCGCTGGAATGCGACTAGGACTATCAAGCTGCGAGGAGATGCTATCNAGGCTTGGAAATCCTCAACGATCATTCCCCAGTGTGCACGTCGCAGGCACAAACGGCAAAGGGTCCCTCTGCGCCCACCTATCCTCAATGGGATCAAATAATGGTCAGAAGATTGGCCTATTCACATCGCCCCATCTGATTGTGGTCGAGGAGAGGATAAGGATCGACGGAAGGCCATTAGAGTCTCAGAAACTCGATGGCTACATTTCTCAAATAAGAGAGGCAAGCCTCCAGGATCCAAAGATTGAACCAACATACTTCGAGGTAACCTTCCTAGCCTCAATGTTGGCATTCGCCGATTTCGAAGTGGATAGGGCAGTGATTGAGACTGGAATGGGTGGCAGGCTCGACTCAACCAGGTTAGTCGAAGCAGACATTTGTGCAATCACTACTATCTCGCTTGAGCACACNGAGGTGCTAGGCGACTCACTACCACAGATTGCCTCGGAAAAAGCNGGAATTCACCGGGAAGGTAGGCCATTGTTGTGTCTATATCACGCCGACGATGAAGTGCGTTCAACCATAGAGAATATTGGNGGTTCTGACGTAAGGTGGATCTCACCCATTTCCAATAGTTCTCAGGAAATTGCCAGNGAATTGGCGGCTGAGGTCGGAGAGATTCTTGGATGGGAAACATTCGGATATGAGGTCAGGTGGCATGGNCGAACCCGTGAACTGCTAGANTGGTCTGGTGTCAGCTGCAGGGTAAGTGCCGCCCATAACGAAGAGAGCATATCCGATGAAGTCCGATCTATTTCGGACGGCCAGCACGTAATGATCATTGGAATGACCNCNAAGNATCATATTGGCAGAGATCTAAGTCCATTTTCCAATAATAGCTCCATTGCCCATATTATTGCCACAGATGTCAACGGAGGAAGACTCCNAACGATCCCATCTTCAGTATTGTCGGAACAATTGACGAAAATTGTTGATTGCCCGGTTGAGATTGTCCCCGATCCAATTTCNGCAATGGACAAGGGCGCCGATTTGGCGAAAAAAAGCGGACTGNCACTCCTTGCGATTGGCAGCATCCATCTAGTTGGGAAGATACATGAAGAGATGATTGAAAGAAAGGGAATGGATCTTTGGAAGGAACTAACGATCCACTGATGTCCATCCGAAGAATGATTACCTGATGNCCATTCACGAACCTGTGAGCGAGAAGTGGGATAGCAGGTTCCTCGAGNTNGCAAAGCACATCTCAGAATGGAGCAAGGACCCATCTACGAAGGTCGGATGTGTTGTGGTGGGGGAAGATAGGGAGGTGCGCTCTACTGGATTCAATGGATTNCCCAGGGGTATAGAGGACGACCCAACTAGACTTGGTGACAGGGATCAGAAGTATCCTCTAATCTGTCATGCTGAGGAGAACGCCATAATGCATGCGGCTAGAATAGGGGTCTCCCTAAAGGGAAACACCGCTTATGTAACGTGGCCCCCCTGTTCAAGGTGCTCGAGGTCATTGATACAAGCCGGT
Source organism: Methanobacteriota archaeon (assembly GCA_002728565.1). Taxonomy (GTDB): domain Archaea; phylum Thermoplasmatota; class Poseidoniia; order Poseidoniales; family Thalassarchaeaceae; genus UBA36. The sequence continues at coordinate 5,337 of PBUX01000016.1, forward strand.
GTAAAAGAAGTAGTCTATCCATCGGATGTTGATGTTCCAGAGCGATGGAAGGAGGATTTCGAAATTTCTACGGGTATGTTAAATGAGGCAGGAATCACAGTTAGACAGGCCTAGGAAGCGATTCCCACAATTCTTCCAANATTTCTTCTAGCTCTTTCCTTGAGCCGTCATTGGCTACTTTGAAATCCGCCAATTTTGCAGTTGCGTTCAGGTCCTGCCCAGCANCATCATTCGCTTCGGACTCCTCTTCCTCTTGAGCGAGGAAAGTCGNCTTTTCTGTTGCATCNCCAAAACGCCCCCTGTCCACCATTCGCCCCCATCTGACTTCGACATCAGCAGTAACCTCGATCAAAAAGAAGTCNCCNCTGGATTTCAGGGCCTTGACCTCAGCNGGCGTCCTGATTGAGTCGACCACCGCGTCCNCCCCATCAAGCGAGTCAAGCAGCATCTCTGCGAGTATCCCTGGCCCGCCTTGNCGACGGAGCTCCCTTCCACCTTCGATCATTGCCTCTCTGGTCGCCTCAACTNCCTGATCAGAAAGCCACTCCCTTATCGAATCGGAGCAAGAAACACTCCTCATTCCCTTCGCAGAGAACCATTCAACCAATGTCGATTTACCAGATGCATTCCTACCAGTCAGGCCTATCAGCATAAACCTCGGAGGAGGTGGTTATCGATATTGATTGCGTTAGGACCAGTATCTCCTTGTCCTCGCGTATTTTAACTCAGCTTCGTGAATCAACCTCAACAGCCCAACCATGTCTCCTTTCCGGTGGCCTCTGAAAATCCTAGTAGCCGTGTCCTCAGCTATTCCCCTACCCATCAGGCACATCACAGCCTCGAATCCATGGGTCTTCACTAGCTCAGCATTCTTGGCCATCTTGGCCATAGTCTTCCTATCTTTGCTATTCGTCCATTCAACCAACATCNCTTCCATTCGTTCTGGAGCACATGCTAACATTCGACCAGAGCACGTAGAACAAGGCTCTAGCCCATCCCTCATACGTTGTACTCTGCCCCTTCTCTTGCTCCCACAGTTCAAGCATATTAGAACGGCTCTTTCATTCACTATCCTAGTCTCCAACCTCTCTCTAAGCTCCCTATCAGACCATGATGGTAGCAGAAGGTCCCTTTCGCTTCTAATGGAGGTCCCCAGTATTCCGGGTGGGGTGAGAATAAGTTCGATCTCACCGCTCTTTATGGACCTCAGTAGGTCAATGGTAGCATCAATGTCCATCCTCTCGTGAAATAATTTGTCCAGTGCCTCGTCAACCACNGGNGTTTCCTTGTACCTATTCATCAGGCCCTCGATGTTCACCTTTCTTGGATCGAGACCTTTGCTCAGAATCCCCATCTTTTTGCAAACCTGAACCATTCGCCACCTAATTGCCCTTCCATTGGGGATGGTCATCCTGAGTATGGACGGCAATGCCTCTGGCGGCGTTGAACTCAACCAACCAAGGACATCTTCAGCACTGGTGCCAGGAATCTGAAAAGATACGCGATATGGGTCAATCAGAGTTCTACCCATCTTTCCTTCCCTCATTGATCCCATGGCCTGGATAAAATGCCCCAATGTTTCGTTAATCCTAGAACCGGCACATGTATTCAGAGTCACTGCTCCTTCTCTCTGCTCTATCGTAATGGTNCGNCCGTCGGGTAATTTTCCGGTAGCCTCAATGTGCTCTACTACCGATGTCACTAGGATATCTCTAGCTGAATCTGAAAGTGGGTATTCGCTGAATTGACAGTCATCCTCAAGCATCTCATATGCACCAACAGAGGATGCCGCAACCCTCCTCAGCATCCCAACCTCATTAGCTACTTCCGATGGGACAGGGGGNATCTCACCAGACCAAACTGGAGCAGTCCCCTGCTCCTTCGCTGGCGCAACTGAAAGAACCTCTACCTCGGGATCAGCGTCGATAATCTGCCAGGTCCTACCTGCCATGACAAAAGATCGCGTGGAAAANTCGCTATCCCCCCCATCTCCCAGAGATAGAACAAAGGCCTCATCAACGGTACCCAGAATCCTCCTAGTCACCACATCCCTGACTCGATAGGACATCTCATCAGGAATCATAGATAGATGGTCTGAACGAGCCCTGCCCAATTTCCCCGAGGGGGAGAACCAACCATCTTTCAGGGAGTCTGGTAGACCCATCAAAAGCTGCCCTCGCCATCTTTCACAAACCGAATTTTCGATTTCCTCCTCGAAGCTAGGCCTTTCCAGAGGGGCATCCCCATCAGTCCTGGAGGCAAGCTCTCTCCATAGCTTAAGAGGCCATGAAAGAGCATCTGACTCCTCGGGCGACTCTACGAGTTTGATCATCCAACGACCATCAAGGACTCTAAGGATCCCCAGTGTATCATCATGAGTCCAATCACTAAAGATTGAGCATCTGCTTATTATCTCAGTCGCATCGATCAATGGAACAACCCCTCTTTCAATTGACATCTGCATCATCTGGTTCGCCGCAACTACACGGGGTCCCAACCTCCATTCTACTCCATGCAACTCATTGCAAATAGCCTTACGAGCTATTACACCGCACTCTGCCACCTCATCTAGCTCCCAAGCTAGGATTTCCCCTCTCCCAGTTCCACCCAACCTGTGCTCCGCCCTCCCCATTCTCTGCAGGAGCCTTTCGACGTTCTTTGGGCTCTGAAGTTGGTGTACTCTCTCTATAGATCCGATGTCAATGCCCAACTCCAAGCTGCTGGTACAGATTATTCCATGCAGTTTTCCTTCACGCAATGAGTCCTCCATTTCTCTCCGAGTTTCGGCCGCCAGACTCCCATGGTGAACTCCAATGTTCAACTCGGGACAAAGAGCAGACAACCTCTGAGCTGTGGTCTCTGCAATGCTCCTTGAGTTGACGAAAATGAGAGCTGGATGATCTTCAATCAATGATTTTGATAATCTCCTGAAGGCCGCAATAGAGCTCGGAGAGACTGACCAATCAACTGAGAGAAGCTCGTCCTCTCTGCTGGGAATCTCCCTATGGACAACGACCTCCGTCTCTCTTTTTGTTGGGGCGAAAACCGGCTCAGCGCTACTGGAGAACCATCTTGCGACCTCTTTTGGATTTCCCACAGTCGCTGAAAGGCCAACGAGTTGAATTTCAGACTCACCAAGAGCCTTTATTCTTTCAAGACCCACTAGCAATTGCGACCCCCTCTCCGAGCCGGCCAAGTCATGAACCTCATCCAGGACTATAGCCCTCAATCCAGCGAGATGCTCCCTCAATCTGGATCCAAGGAGCATTATCTGAGCAGTCTCCGGAGTAGTGACAAGCAGGTTAGGGGGCGATCGAGACTGGCGTAATCTCTCATTTTTTGGAGTATCTCCATGTCTAACTCCGACTTTGAGATTCAATGGGTCCAAGAGGTCCCCAAGCCTCCTATCAACATCTCTATTCAATGCCCTGAGCGGGGTGATGTAGAGTATTGCAAGACCCTCCCAATTCTCATTAATGCACCTAGAAACCAATGGCAGAATAGCCGCCTCGGTCTTTCCACTCCCAGTTGGGGCGATAAGGAGTCCATCTGAACCCGACAAAAGTGTAGGAATACCAGCTTTTTGAATCGGGTTCAATGTCCATCCTTTTTTTGTCAAGAGGCTCGAAACCATTGGGTGGAGCTGCCCTCCCCGACTCGCCATATTCATTTGCGAGCAATTCGATTGGTAAATTTATTCGTAGATGCATAGAAGATAATTATACCAAAGGAAAAATACAGTATGCACGCGGCGCTAGGGTTGGTAACGATGACGCGAGCGAGAGGAAAGAGCCAAAATCCACTCAAGAAATGGTGGAACTCAAAGAGCGACCAACATTTTCAGGCTTACACAATAATGACTCTATTTTCTCTTGCTGTGGCACTCTTCTGCTTCTTGTTTCTTTTCTTTATGGATGGCGTCTCAAGGTTAGAGGGCGATGGAAACGAAAACCTAATTCCATTGATCTGGCTTGGACTTCTGGGGGGGACAATCGCTCTATTTTTCACAGCTCCAGAATTCCTATACTTCTTGGGCAAGAAGCAATTATTGGACGAGATCCTTTACTTGGACTCTAGGGCAGAGGTACTTCGCAGAAGAAGGGAGGCTGAGGTAGCTGCTGACCTTCTTGGACCGACCTACCAAGCCAGACTCAAGGGTTTGTACCAATCATTGGGCATAAACGTCGGCAAGAAGTACAAGATGGATGCCCTACCTCCTAAGGGGGGAGCACCAGCAACAGTCGACAAATCTTCAGAGGAGGAGTGAGTTGTCCAAGGAAGACATTCCAAAGGATAAGGAGAAACTACCCGAATACTCCCAATACAAGTTGTGGGCAAGGGAACTGTTCCTCGCCTTCGGATTAGTGGCTCTTTTGCTAGGATCGATGTGGATTGCGACAGGAATGTTTCCTCCATTGGTAGTCGTGGAGTCAGGATCAATGATGCATGAATCGGAAGACAGCTCAATTGGTGTCATCGATCCAGGAGATTTGGTTCTGGTTATGAACCCGGAAAGGTCTGATGTAGTAACCTATGTTGAGGCAATTGATCCAAGCCATGAGGACTTCGGACACAAGTCGCATGGAATGTTCGGCGACGTTATAGTTTTCAGAAAGAATGGCGATTCCTCCACACCTGTAATCCATAGGGCGATCGCGAAGGCAGTCTCGAATTCATCAGGAGGATGGGACATTCCAGGAACGGACATCAGGAATGCCGAAACAATCACAATGGAGATAGACTACAAATGCCCCTATCATGGCGGAGATTACAATCTTAGATTGGTGAATTGGACTCCGTTTAATGAGGGTTTTCTGACATCCGGCGATAATCGAGTCACCAATGGCTGCAAGATTGATCAGATTTATGCAACAGGTCAAGACTCACGAAATGGTCTCAGGGATCAGTTCGGCAACCCTGTTACTGAGGTACAAGATGAATGGGTGATAGGTGTAGCGTCTTCCGAGATACCTTGGATAGGCGCAATTAAGCTAGGTTTTTCTGACTCATACCAGTCAGTCACTGCAAATACATGGTTCAATCTGACTCTAACTTTGCTACTTGTTCTCGCCTCCCCAATGATTGTCGATGCAATTCCATTTGGTAAATCAAACGAAGAAGAAGAGTGACAAAATTTTACTATCATCAACTCAAGTACCGGAATTCAGACTCGTTTGGTTTAAATCAGACCTATAATTCGCCGCCTTGAAAATAGGAGGCCCCCTAATGACAATAGGAATTGAACCAATAGGAGAAATGATACTGCTAGCCATGGAGAATGCGCCTGAAAAGACAGCTTCAGGACTTCTTCTACCCGAAGAGGCACGCGAATCTATGAACGTAGGAATCGTCGAGGCCGTCGGGCCCGATGCGGAGAGCATCTCAGTGGGAGATAGGGTGATTTACAGGCAGTACAGTGGCACAAAGATGGAATGGATGGGACAGGACTTCCTTCTTATCAAGGAAGAGGACATCCAAGCCAAGGTGGTGGGGTGATCTAATGGGAGCAAAGAAGATAATCTACGGGGCAGAAGCCAGGGAAAAGCTACTGGAGGGAATAGATACGGTGGCCAATGCAGTAAAGGTAACACTCGGACCAGCGGCAAGAACTGTGGTTTTAGAAAAATCATGGGGCAGTCCTTCAATTATCAACGATGGTGTCACCATAGCTAAGGACATTGAACTTGGAGATCCATTCGCAAACATGGGTGCTAAGCTAATCCAGGAGGTTGCTAGCAAGACTCAGGATAACGCTGGGGACGGAACCTCCACGGCATCAATTCTAGCACAGAGCCTCTGCCACCATGGCCTCGAGAATATGGAGTCAGGATCAAGTCCGGTCGAACTCAAAGCAGGTTTCGACGAAGCGATTGAGAAGGTCGTGGACTCACTCAAAGATCGATCGGTCCCTGTTGAGACCAGTGAGACAATCAAGCAGGTAGCAACTATTGCTTCAAACAACGATGAAGAGATAGGATCCCTGATCGCAGATGCTGTCGATGCAGTGGGGCGTGACGGAGTCATAACCGTAGAGGAAGCAAAATCAATCGAGACGTCATTGAATGTGGTAGAAGGGATGGAATTCAACAAGGGATACATGAGTCCGTACATGATTACAGACCGTGAGAAGAGAGAAGCGGTCCACGAAAGCCCACTAATCCTACTGACCGATCACACGATTAACTCAGCTCAGGACCTACTTCCTTCTCTGGAAGCCAGCGTCCAGCAAAAGAGACCCTTGATCATCGTAGCTAAGGATATCGAAGGAGAAGCTTTAGCAACATTAGTTCTCAATGTCGTTAGCAAGGTAGTGAAGGCTGTCGCTGTCAAGGCCCCCGGATTCGGAGATGAAATAGTCGAACAGCTTGAAGATATTGCAGTACTCACTGGAGCCAAGCCCCTCATGAAGGATCAGGGAGCAGACCTCAAGGCACAGGGTCCGTCAAGCCTGGGTAGCGCCGATAGGGTGATCGTTGGGAAGAACAAGACCACCATAGTAGGTGGAGGCGGGGACAAAAAGGCAGCAGAGGAACGCGCAGAAGTTCTCAGAGGCCAGGCGAAACTAGCTACTAGCAAGTGGGACCGTGAGAAGATCGAGAAGAGGGTCGGAAAGCTCACTGGGGGAGTTGCAGTTCTCAAGATTGGAGCTGCAACCGAGACAGAGGTTAAGGAGACCAAGGCAAGAGTCGACGATGCACTCAATGCAACAAGGGCTGCAATGGCTGAAGGCGTAGTAGCCGGTGGTGGAGTGACACTTCTCCGGGCTCGTGAGATCCTGAAGGACTTGTCCTCCTCTGCAGAAGGTGACCGCGCCATAGGCATCAATCTTGTTTACGATGCACTGTCATCCCCAACAAAGCAGATATCCGCTAATGCGGGAGCCGATGGGGACGAAGTAATCAAGCAAATTCTGTCAAACAAAGATGAGAACTTTGGATTCAATGCACGATCGGGCGAATATGTCGATATGATGGAAGCCGGAATACTTGATCCTGCAAAAGTTACCAGGAACGCCCTTCAGTCGGCCGGATCTATTGCAGGTTTGGTACTAACTACTGAGACCCTAATTGCAGATGACCCCGAACAGAAGGAAGACACGCCAGCCATGCCTGACATGGGAGGGGGAATGGGCGGCATGGGCGGCATGGGCGGCATGGGCTTCTAGGCCCGTCAACCATGGTAGGATTCATGTCACAGGCCCCTTTAGCAGTCTTGCCTCAATGACGACGAAGGGCAACCGAGCATTTGCACTGACGTTCCCTATGAGTACCGAGAGGCACCATTCTTACCGTTAGTTGAATACATATCAGTGTCTCGGAGTTCCAATGTCAAAACCCCCAAAGGCAATGGGAATAGTTGGAATTCTACTCATATCTATGTTCAGTACCGGATGTTTGGCACTCCCAGTCCAAAGAGAATTAATGGAAAGTTGGAGGGACCCACCAGTACTATTGGACAAACCAATACAGGCAGGTTGGTCCCACTCCTTCGACACTGGTGCCACATTGGACTCAGTAATTTTCCAGGCTGAAACTGAGTTGGTTTTTGATGAGACCGTCGCCAAATTGGAGATTACATTCAGAGCACAACTTCCATGGTCAGATCAGATAGAAGAAATTATCGGGAATGACACCAATGAAGTCAGATACGTGGAAGCTAGGATGTGGGAGCCTGGTACCAAATCTTCTGGCGGGGATCCATTCTGGGAGCTAAGGGTCACAAAGGACTACCCGCTTGACCGTTTCCAGTGGCCAGGTCCATTTGAGGAAGGAAATTGGATTCTAGAGGTAGAGGCAAGGGGCTATGGAATCACAACTCCAGTTGATCAGGCTTCATTCCATGACCAGTTCGACCTCTTAGCCACCATAACCATGCCTTGTGTCAGGTTCCCTCAGACACACGATCAGGGCGAGTGCACCTTCCTTTCTGAATTGGAATATTGAGAAAACTATCTCTACAACCCTACGCAGCGCTTATCAATCAAGGGCAGGTCGCCGCGATGCCGAGGAAACCAAATGGCGGAGAGCACATCACCACTAGTCTCGCTTGACATGTATGAGAGGCATGCGGTTCACATTGGTACTAACCAGAAGTCTGCAGACATGAAGAAGTTCCTTGATACTGGAATAGGCGGAGATAATAGTGGGTTACATCTTATTGATGTTCACCAGACTGATGACCGAATCAGGGTAGTATCCAAGTTCCTTGCAAACTATGATCCACAGAGAATCTTAGTCGTCAGTGCGCGTCAATATGGTCAGAGACCTGCCCGAAAATTCGCACAGTCGGTCGGCGCCAAGCATATTGTGGGCAGATTCATACCAGGGACTCTCACAAACCCACGACTTCCAAGCTATATCGAGCCTGAGGTAATCATGGTCACAGACCCAGCTGCAGATTCACAAGCTCTATCTGAAGCAGTAAAATCAGGACTACCCGTAGTTGCGATCTGCGATGCAAACAATAGACTACGAAATGTCGACTTGGCCCTACCAGCGAACAACAAGGGACGCCGATCGTTAGCACTTGTCTATTGGTTGCTAGCTAGGGAGATGTTGAAGCAGAGGGAAGTTGTTACGAACGACATGGAATGGGAGCTCTCGGAGAATGTCGATGATTGGGAATCTACCTTCTGATCACGACGCACTCAAAGGATAACACCTCCCCCCGAGTAACATGGATGCAAAACCAGTCCCTCTATTTCTCGCACCAATGGCTGGAGTCACTGACCTTGCATATAGGATTCTAGCTAGAGAATGCGGCGCTGATTTCACCGTAACAGAATTCACCGCCGCTTCCGGTCTTACTAGAAGGAACGCCCTGTCATGGATGAAGGTCGAAAATGACCCAAGGGAGAAGCCATTCATTCCTCAGATTTTTGGAGGAGTAGTAGATGAAATGGTTGCCACAGTTGAGATGTTGCAAGATAGAGCCGATACAATAGACATCAATTTTGGTTGCCCAGCTCCAAAGGTATGCAGGAATGACGCTGGGGCAGCATTGTTGAGGAACCCCGACAGAGTAGTGGAGATGGTCCGTGCATGTATCGAAGTTGCAAATGTGCCAATCACAGTAAAGTTAAGACTTGGAACTGGAAGTGGTCCGAACACTGCCTTAGAGATAGCAAGAAGGCTTGAGAAAGAGGGCGTTGCAAGAATCTGCGTTCATGGCAGAACTCTTCGGCAGCGATATTCTGGAATTGCGGATTGGGAGCAAATTAGAAGCATAGTGGAGGCCGTTGAAATACCAGTAATTGCCAACGGGGATGTGGTCGACTCTGAAACAGCAGTTTCATGTCTAAATGCAACAAAGGCATCAGGACTAATGATTGGTCGTGGCGCCATAGGGAGGCCGACAATATTTCATGAGATCAAGTCTGCTCTGGGCTGGTCGAATCACGATCCACCATGGGGGGAACGTGATGGGAATTTTGCACGTTACTGGTGCTGGCAAAGATATCTCCAACTCAGTGAAGAGCTTTACTCGGACAAGAACAACAAGAATCTCAAGAGACACGCCGTTTCATTCACAAAAGGCCTACCGGGCGCATCTGCAATGCGCGTCGAATTGCACAGAGAGACGAATCAGAGAGAACTAGGCCGACTAGTCTCGGGATTCCTGGATAATGTGGAAACTCCAGTTTCTGCTTAGTCCTTCGAAACAAGACACTCATCAAGTCGGTCAGCGATTGTGATTAGCCTACTCAAAGTCCTGTCAAGCCTTCTCATAACTCTCTCTGCGACTTCGTCGACGTTCCTACCGGCCATTCTGTAACCAAAGGGCATCCTCCCGCCTATTGTATTGAGCAGCACCCTTTTTTCTTCAAGTGGAACAGGGCTCAAAATCTTCTGCACCTTATCTATGCTAAGGGTCCCTTCCTTTACTTCCTTTAGGAGACGACTAGAAATTTTATCATCGAGTCTACCCAAACCACCTCTTGTCATCAACCAAGCCTCTCCACGACCGTCATATTGCCTCGAGATCCCGGCGAAAACATCCTGCGCAATCCTCTCAATCATTGGAACTCTTTCGACTAGTCCAGCAACTCTCATTCGCTCAATTGATCTCTGCACCCTTGATCTACTTTCATCGAATCTTTCCGCTAGGGATAGAATTGTGATTGGATTATGGCTCGAACCCAATTCGCAAATCAACTTCTTAGCTATCCTGTCGCCCTCCTTTGCTCTACCGCCCTTTAGACCGAGGTCTTCTACCAACGAATCAATCGAATCATCCCCATCTCGGCGAGGACGGGGTTCTGAAATCCTGATGGAAAAAACAAAATCGCCATCCGACGGATTTTCCATCCTTGTTTCGGAGTCAATCACGAATTCTGATAGTTCTGCCAACCTCATTTCTAGTAGCGACTTTGCCTGTACACCGACCAAGCTGATGGCTGCTTTCATCGAGCCTCCTCTCAGTACGTGAACATGCCATTTCCCATTGTTATCGGTAGCAACAAGGCCACTTTCCCTTAGTTTCATCATTTGATGATGGGTTCCAGTTTGAGAAAGTCCGCAAACTTCCCCTATTTCTTTGGTATCCCATCCCTTCAAGGGATCAACCAATAGCGCCTCACGAAATATTCTCCCAAGCGCACCACTCCCATCTTCGTCCGCCCAGTCCTCCGACTTTCTCCTAACCAGGGTCATAGTATCGAGAATCCAATTGAGCAATACTTCAGGATCCCTGCTTCCCGCTGGCATGGGATTTTCGACTATCCCGACTCTGAACACGAATCCTGCGCATGTAAATTGGCTCAAGAGTATTGGCTATGCCAAAGGAAAGAATGTACTGATTATTGGCGGATTTCCAACCACGGATATGCAATTCTGGACAAATTTAAACCTTCCAGATGTGGAGCAAGTCTTAGCCCACCGAAACGGATTATCCCCCTTCCTCTAAGAACACCAATTGCCGAATTTACCGTCGCTCGAGATCTTCCAATTTCTCTGGCAAGTTGGGCCTGAGATGAGGGNNCAGGNGAACCGTGTAACCTGCTAACTATGTCCCTCTGAACTTCAGAAAGCCCTACAGGAAGCATTGCTGCCGCGGTTGCCTCATCAGTAACCCCCGTACCTTCCAAAATCTCTACCTGCGCTGGAGCACCAGCATAATAGCAAGTTCTTCCATTAACGGGAACAAGAGTGACAGTGCGTTCCCTGATCAGCACGTCCAAATGATGCCGCAATGTCCCGTTAGCTGTATCCAGCTGACGTTGGAGCTCACGAAAATGAATTCCAGGAAAACTCTCCAATGTACTTACTATTTCTGATCGCAATGGATGCTCCCAANTACCATTGTTCGCGGTGCAAATCGCACCTCTAGCTAGAGGNTGCGAAAACCAAGGTAGTGTAGAAGCTAATCCAGTGGANCCAGCAACAATAGCTGCCATGATTTCAGAAACCCAAGGATGACGCGAATGCCACTGCTTGATCAACGCCATNGGNNAGACTCTACGTCCTAGACTTTAATGATACGTATCATTGAGTCATGACAGAAGTTCAGATGCTATACCTCACAACCCTGCCCTGCTTGATTTTCATGTAAGCAACAAGCGGCCCGAGCAACCTTCCAGCTTCCCTTCCATGATCAGTAAGCTTGTATGTAACTCTGATGGGAGGCCCCTCTTCCACAACTCTCTCGATTAGGCCTGACTCGGCGCAAGTAGTCAGTTTGTCAGAAAGAGTCCTACTGCTAATTCCCATTAGAAGGCCGCGCATCTCATTGAATCGCCTTTCACCAGCAACATACAAAGTCGCTAGAATTTCAATAGTCCACTTTGAACTAAATACGGAAAATGCACCAACAGCNGCCTCCACTTCCCAGTNAATGTCNATATCATCTTTGTAGTAACCTTCGAAAATTCCCCTGATGTTGGATCCGCANTCCTTNGCATCATTTATCGCNTCCTGCACCTTCCTGAAATCNTCTTCAGATACCTCCATTGGTCTGTTCGCCATNAATACCAGATAGTCAGAAGGGTATCTAGTGTATAAAATGCACCATGGTTTAATCTGCTTCACTTACAGCTTAATATACAGTGCCNCCCTCGTAGTGTTAAAACCACACTAGGTTTAAAGAGGAAACTAATAATGGACAGATGGCTACAACAATGGACNGATGAAGTAATGACGAATTGGAAAAACGAGGGTAAAGACCGATCAGAAGCAGGTGATCTCTAGATGAGCTGGTTGGATTCGATAATTCGCGCTATGGCAGATTGTCGNGCACCCCCGTGGGCACAGTATCCGAGAAGGTGATAGAATCGTAATGACAGGTCTGCAATCGATAGCAGCCTGCCCGTCATGCGGATCCCCCTGNCTGGTATACCAGGAGTTTATCACGCCGCAACTNAGGAGCGCTTCATGCGTAACTTGTGGNGTAGTTTCCCTGGCATTCCATTAGGGGCTTCTGCTGTATTNGGGCGGCCTGCCTTCAATCAATGCCGACAAACCCTCTAGGGCGTCGCTTGTTTTGAAGATGTAATCAAGTGAGTCTAGCTCTTTTTGAAGCCCAGATTGCAGATCTTCTCCAGTTGAAACCGCATCATCTAGGAGCTCTTTCGCCTTTAGTAGGGCTGTTTTTGATGTCCTTGAAATTAATTTTAGCTGCCTAGAGACTTCTTTATTTTCTGAATCAAAACCTTCTGGCAAACTANCAGAAAGAACCGATTCAATGCATGCGTCATTGTAAAATGAGCACGCAAAGGCCACAACTTCGTTCGATTTGTCAGTAGGGGACCAGTTGTATTTGACGTCTTGTTTGCCCATTGAGGATATTTCCTTCAACAAANTAGGTATCTCAGATGGATCTGCCACATGAGTCAACAGACCGAAGGCATTAGCAGTCTCGCAATCCATGAAATTTCCAGCAAGTATGGCATACCTTGCCCCTTCNATACCACAAATACGCACTGCCCTTTGCGTTCCTCCTAGACCNGGGTAGATTCCAATTGTGGTCTCCGGGAACCTAAGCAAAGTCTTCTCTGTCCCTATTCTGTAATCGCAAGAGAGTGCTAACTCGAGCCCCCCTCCCAGTGCAAGTCCAGTAGTAAGAGCGATAGTCGTATGCGGGGATTTTTCGATCAATTCCAGGACTCTATGGCCACTCTTGGTGAATTCCTCGATATTGGAAAATGATCCCTCATTAATCATGTCAACGAAGAACTTGACGTCAGCACCTGCAACAAAGGCCTTCCCGGCACCCTCAAGGACAATGGTATTGACATCGGTTCTGGTATTCAGTTCCTCGATAACTTCTCCCAGTTGNTCAACTACAGTCACGTTTAGCGCATTCATTGCCTCTGGCCTATTGATCAGAACGGTGGCTGAGCCATCTTCATCTATGGTCACATCGACGTATCTGAATTCGAAAAGACCAGTCCTGTTTGCAAACCAATCAGGAACACCAACTCCGGCCAAATTTGCATATTCATTTGCCATTCTTGAAGCCTCAGAGATGCCGATATGGTTGGCCAGCTCAAATGGCCCCATTGTCCATCGAAGGCCAACTTTGGCCCCCCTGTCCACATCCTCCATGCTGCATATGCCCTCCTCAACAATTTGGGAGCAAACTGCGAATACTTGCCCCATGAGCCTCTCCCTAATCATCCTCGCTGCATCTTCTCCACAATCTGCCCCCTCATCGATTTGCCACTCCCCCCCATTTTCCACCAGTGTTCGCATGTTTTCTGCTCCTCTGAAGCGAGGCACTCCGAGCTGCTCGGCTAGGTAGTCACTGCTGTGAAGTGCAATAGCTGGCCCAGTGAGGTTCATGAGTCCGAACGGACCTAGTCCAATTCTGAACTCCTTGCATGCCACAGAGTCTATTTGAGCTGCAGTAGCTATGCCTTCCTCGAGTAGCCTGCAAGCTTCGTTGATCCATGGCACGAAGAAGCGGTTTACTACGAATCCCGGACGATCTTTGCAGATTATTATCACCTTGCCCATGGTCTTGCAATACTGCTCAACTGCGTCCATGGTTTCTCTTGACGTGTGTTCGGAGGGGATAATCTCAACCAGNCTATTTTTTGCTGGATGATAGAACCAGTGAATACCCACAAATCGATCCTTTCTACGAACTTCTTCGGCTAGTTCGTTCACTGACAGGGAGGAGGTATTTGTTGCAAGAATTGTCCGATCGCTGCAGTTTCGGTCCAAGCTTGAGAAAATCTCCTTCTTGAGGGAAAAATCCTCAAACACGGCTTCAATCACCAAGTCAGTATCTGAAGCAACGTTTTCATGACCAACCACTCCTTCGATCCTACTCTTGATTGCCTCGATTTGCCCGGGATGAAATATCCTTCTCTCTAGGGCCTCATCTAGGAAATTNCCAATTGTGCTATGCCCCCTTTCTACCCACTGCTCNTCCCTGTCCACCATTTGAACAGAGAATCCCTCAGTAGCGCTCTTTTGCGCTATGCCAGAACCCATGTTGCCGGCTCCTATTATCGCGACCGATTGTACCATGGCCATCGGGAATAAACGCCAGACATAACTGCAACGGCGAGGAGCTCAACTACTCGCAGATCAATTCCCAAATTCTCTGGGCATGNTCGTCAGGGGTCAATTTCAGCTCCGAAATCCTTGCTCTTCCATTCTCGGCCCATTCTTCTCGATTAGCNGGTCTGGATGCCTGATCCAAAGCGGAGTGCCATCCCTCGATGTCANCCCTTCCTATCAGACGCCCATTCTTACCATCGANAATCGTCTCCCTAAAGCCNCCCTCGTCAACGAATAANGCAGGAGTTCCCACTGCNAATGACTCAATGGGGGTTAGTCCAAATGACTCATTGTGNGCCATGCTAACGACAGCTCTAGCACTCCTCATTACGCTAACAAGTTCTGACGACTCTAGCCTAGGTGCGAACCAAACCCCGACTCCTTGCGACTCTGCATGCGACTCGAGCAACCCTATACTTTCCCCGTCGCCACCTCCAATGTGGNCTAACGACAAACCGGTCCCTGAGAGCATGGATATCGTCTCCCAAGTCCCCTTTGCATAGGATGCACGTCCAATTGACACCACATATTCATCAGNTCCCGGATAAGGGTTATCCGGATCTNCCNCGGGATCCTCGGGAAACTCNCCAGTATCCACGCATGGCCAGAGCACTCCAGCTTCAATNCCGTAGACCTCATTGGCACGTTTGGCGGAAAATCTCGAGTTGCCACTGACTATCGTCCCCTCTCTGGACATCAACTCCCCTACAAGGGAACGATCTCTCTTTCTAGCCCTGGACAGTGCGGCTTTAGTAAGGGCAAGGTTACGTCTAGGGNNACCATCTACCTTCCTGTGCAGGGTCTCTTCGTATAGCCCCCTGTGGGGCTCTAACAGGTGCAGGTGCACCCTTAGGTCCGTAGGCACGTGATCAAGAATGGGGAGGCTACCATCACCACTGACAAGATGCAGGGCCATCGAAGATTCCATGGCCTCTTCTAGCCCATCGCAAGACCCCCATGCACTTGATGCGGTCCCCCTATTGGAGTCGAGAATGGTTGATAGCGGGTCAGTCGATATCTTCCACTTATTTTCGGGACTCAGTAGCAATATTCCATTTTCAGCACANNTCCTTTCTAGCTCGGGCGATGGNTGTATGGAGGCCATCGTGACNTCGAAGAGCCGGTTTATTGCGGGAAGGACTCGAATCAGGTCCCTTTCTGCACCCCCCATNGCTTCGAATGCCCCTTTCGCTACCAGTAGCCTTGGCCTATCTGAGACGCTCATTCCCTGAGGACCCTCCTGTATACGTCCAGTACTCTGTCAGTTACCCTGTTCCATTGGTATTCCTTTGAAGCCTCTTTGCCTGAAGAAATCCANGCGGAACGGATCTCTTTGTCGGCCCNTATTACATCTCTCATTGCTGAGGCCAGCGATCTCGGATCCTCGGAGGGTACGGAAATGCCACTTCCTGCTCGCTCCACCATTTCTCCAAGCCCGTTAACTCGCGTCATGACTACTGGTGCTCCAGCATGCATCGCTTCAAGAAGAACGGTTGGAAGCCCCTCGAATCTCGAGGGAATTACGATGCATTCGGAATTCTCGAAAAGCCATCTCTTCTCAGAGTCAGATACTAGGCCCAGTATTGAGACATGATCCTTAGCTCGGGATTTAGCGTGCCTATCTACCAGCCAATCCGAAAGCTCACCCTTGCCCGCGATCGCGAGATCGAAACCAGGGTCATGATCATATGATTCCATGGCATCCATCAGTATGTCTAGCCCCTTCTGAAAGCTCATCCTTCCTACAAATGAAACCAGAGGCCTCGAACCATCCCATGAATTGAGGCCAGNNGGCCGCTCAGCTTGCTCCTCAACAGGGGTGAATCCGTTTGGAATGACCTCGAGCTTACCCCTGACTCCCTTCTCCCTCAAGAGCCGCTCGAAGAATGGAGTAAGCACAATCCTAGCATCAGAGGAATGCAAAGTTCTCCTGCCCTGGGCCACCCACCTTACGACCTTCAGGATTTTACCCATCACGGTCTTCTTGACATAGTCGTTGTGATATGTCGTTACTACCGGCTTCCCCGCTCTTTTTGCCTTCATCAGAGTTCTTCGAATCANAATGGGGAGAGTGTCATGAAGGTGCACGACATCGACTCCACTGAGGTCAAGGTCACTAATGGAGACAACTGGATCAACTCCAGCAAGTACGGTTTTGGGCTTTATTCTAACCACATTCATACCNCCTCTCGAGAAAACCCTCTCTTCATGCGCAGGTACATCAGCACACCAAACNGTGACCCTGTGNCCCCTTCTTACTAGCTCCCTGCCAATTTGCTCAACATGTTGGTTNCCACCTCCAACGTGAGGCCAGAACCATACATGGACAAGCAATACATGAAGCGAATCCGGCAATCCCATCAATCCCCGACCAACCATATCGTTTGAAAATGCTAGTACTATTGAGTGCAGCCAACCTCCCGTTTTTAGTCAATANGGCAACTCTCGATGCATGTTCAGACGCGTCATGCTGGCAGTGGACCAGACTCTACCATCATTCGGCCATGAACTGAACCACNTCGTAATTGAGGAACTNCTTGACAAAGCCAAGGTCCCNGGGTGGACCAAGGCGGGAGTTTTCAGTTGGAAAGGAAGAGGTAGAAACGCAGGTAAAGAATTGGAAAAGGCTGCTTCANAGGCAAATGCAGATCTGATTCACATTACAAGTCAGGAACATGGTCATCTGGNCCCCAGGAAAACCTCCACCCCAGTGGTGATCTCAATCCACGACCTATTNGATCACCGCCCAAGATCAATGGAAGCCGGGGATACTGTTGTTACGCTTGGGGCGAGGAAGCCAAGCCAATCCCGGGCCAAACAAATCGGCAGCTCAAGCTCTGGTATGTCCAGAGCAAACCTAATTNTTTGCTCTTCGAACAAGACACTCGAGGATTCAAGAACAATGTTCCCCTCGTCAAGATCCATATTGGTCAGGGACTCGATTGATGCCGACTTCTGGGACCCAGCGAGAAATCCACGTAGCAGGGAAANAATCGGTCGTTTCGACGAACCGGATAAGCTCCTACTGGTTTCCGTTGGCGGTGAAGACAAGAGNTGGCGTAANCAATTTCTTGACAGGGTNATGCAACTGCTCCCCACAGGACTNTCAGATGAGATCAATTTAGTTCGAATCGGGACCGAGAGGCTAGATGATGAGGAAATAGCAGCGGCCTATCAGCATGCCGAGGCCATGCTTTACCCAGGGGTTTCCGTTGGCTTCCGTTGCCCACCATTAGAAGCAATGGCTGCTGGCTGCCCTGTTCTNGCATCGAATCTTCCCAATCATGCAGAAATCCTCCGAGATGAGAACATACTCCACCCCTCTGATGCCGATGCATGGGCCTCTGCACTAGTTTCCATCCATAACGATTGGAGGAGGGCTGGTAGGGTTTCAAGGCTCAATGACGAGAAGCTAGCATTATTTGCTAGATCGACCATGGGCCGCGACTCTCATGGCAATTCTCTTTCCGAGGCATATGGGCTGGCTTTGCAGTGACTCAACATCGAAGCATCCCAAACGTTCACACAGCATTATTCAATAGCACGTAGTCATTCGGATTGACTAACGCGGCATGACTGAAAAACCGGCNTTAGGATTATTCAAGAAATAAATGAAGTAAGGGGGGGATTTCCAATGTTGAAAGTTAACGATCTCAAGAAAGGATTCGGCTCAGGACNAAGAAGGTTGGAGGTTCTGAAGGGAATCAACATGGAGGTAAATCCCGGAGAATTGGTTAGCATGATGGGCCCAAGTGGATGCGGGAAGAGCACCTTGCTGAATATTATCGGGGGCCTGCTAGAGGCTGACTCAGGCAGTATTTCGCTCGGTTCCTTCGAATACGGCACCAAGTCACCCAACAGGGTCGTTGACGTCAGAAGGAATGGGGTTGGATGGATTTTCCAGGACTTCCATTTGGTCGACAGACTCGATGCCCTGGACAACGTTGCCTTCAGCCTTGAGCTATCTGGGATGGAGTCATCAGAAGCCGAGAGAAGGGCCAGGTCAGCACTTGAGAGAGTCGGCTTAGGGGACAGGATGGACTTCATCCCGGACCAACTCTCCGGCGGACAACAGCAGAGGGTAGCTGTCGCCAGGGCAATTTCCGGATCCAGACCNCTAATCCTCGCTGACGAGCCAACTGGCAATCTGGACGTGAAGAGCGGGGAAGATGTAATCCGCCTTTTCCAGGATCTTTGCGCCAATGACGGACTCTCGGTCCTAATGGTTACCCATGATCCACTACTAGCGTCCATGGCTGACAGAATGCTTCTNCTAAAGGATGGCGTCACAGCNGCCTCTGACATACGGTCTGCTTGGGGAATAGAGGGGGNTTGATNGTGTCAGAAAACCCCGATAACGATGCCAAGGATCGGATAGATCCGGTCACCGGAGTAAAGACGNACGAGGACTCCACACCCGAGATANATAGGGACGANGCTGGNGGGAAGCCATTTCTTCAACGACTCAACGATTNTGCCAACTNCTATCAAAACCTAACCATCATCTTGGGAGTACTGGCCGCCTTTTGGCTGCTCATATTCCGTCCACCGTCGCAACTCACTTCTCTNAACAGCTCCCTGTTTTCCCAGATCATACCTACAATGATACAGTCATGGTGGGCGCTGGCCTTTTTCATCCTCTTCGCAATNTCGATGAATAGATTTGGGAGGTTCCTTTACAAGCTTGTAAAGCCGATTATAGAACCCAGNAAGGGCAAGAAGAAGGAGAAGGTCGAAAGATCATTCGAAGAGACTCTCTCTGAATGGTACAAGGCATTCCGATCAAGGTGGCTGACNGCTCCAAACAATATCTCAATGGCTATGAGCAGCGCATGGAGNGGACGCGAGAGAGGACTTGCGATCTTTGCNGGCGTCTTCCTCTCATCGTTGGTGATCACTACTGTTCTCGCTTATGCGGTCGGACTCAATCAAGCGTTCTTCGCATTCAGTCTCGAGGGGGATGAGTTCGATGCCAAGATAGATTTCCAATCAGATCCAGATGGCGACTGGGCAGGGAGGACCAACGACTCAGCAATCTGGGAATCTTTCTGTGACGAACTTGTCGATATGGAGGAGTTCGCCGATTGCGGCTTAGTCTTCGGCAGGCAAGGAATCAGAGTACAGGGTTTCTTCGANTCTGGGTTCATATCTCCTCAGCCCCTGAATGTGGAGGCCGTCACAGGGGAATCCAGTGATTGGGCAAATGTCAGTTGGGATTTCCCCGAGGCCGCAGAAAACGGACCGGAGATTAACACAAACAGGATCATCAGGTTCTATGGCGATGGCGTCTGGGACGGCGAGCTGGGCGAAAGGCACGCTAAATCGGTAATCTTCGGNTCATGGCCAGCGACTTCAGAGGACGCAGCGGCCAACCGATCGGTAATCCTCCCTTCCAAGATCGCCAGCCAAGCCGGTGTAGAGGTCAATGACACCATCGACTCTCTGACCTTCTCGTATGTCACTGCGACTTATGAGGGAGAGGACATAGAAGGCGGTTACCTCGAATGCCAAACGGAGGTAGATCTATTCTTCTCAGACGAGCTTGCAATATTATTCTGCAAAGATAACATGACAGTCACCGATCTGAAGGTTTCCGCAATTTATGAGGAGGGGGATTATGGCAACCCAACTCTTCTTTTCCATCCGGTCATGGTTTCCGATGCGGCACTAAGTGACGTT
Source organism: Methanobacteriota archaeon (assembly GCA_002728565.1). GTDB lineage: Archaea > Thermoplasmatota > Poseidoniia > Poseidoniales > Thalassarchaeaceae > UBA36. The sequence goes on from PBUX01000016.1 coordinate 25,520, forward strand.
CAGAAGACCACATTGATGCAGAAAGATCATGGTTACCTAGGTGTAGCAGTCGACAGGACTGCAATACCAACCTCTTCAACCAGAGCAGCCACTGCTTGGCTTAGTGACCTGGAAAAAGAACTTGAGAGCGTCAAAGCCGATGCCATAGTATTAGACGCTTCAACAGGCCTGCCCACAGGCGAAACCGAGCAGGTCACGCAACCCAGGAATTTCACCGTAGGCCAAGGCGCTGACGCGGTNATAATCTCAATAGAGTACAATGACATCATCTCAGGCACCATCACCTTCCTGAATATCTTCCTTGGGATAATCCAGGTCTTTGACTACATCTTGGTCATCCCCATAGTCGCACTATCATTCGTTGTCCTAATCTACGGGCTGGTTCTATCATTGGAGCAGAGAAGGCGAGAGGTAGCCATACACAGGGTAATTGGGGGCACAGAGGCAACTTTGTCGAGGATGATGGTCCTGGAGATATACGCAATCAGCACCGTGGCATGGCTCCTGGGNTTCGCTCTGGCGTCCAGCGCAGTCGAGATCGTACTCAGGGCTGTTGGATTCCTACGATTCACAGAGGCCGGAGAAATTGACGTCGACCCCGTCCTGAGCTTCGGCTCGACCTTTGTGGTAACTTCGCTCACTGTCGGCCTAGCATACTACTATGGCAAGAACAGGACCAATGATTTCCTGAGCATAGAAATCGACGAGGGAGTGAGGAGGGTCAGAAAGGAGAAGGTCCCCAACTACCTCCTGCATTGGGTGGTCTTCGGCGTAGGCCTGCTCTCTTACGTGGAGAGCTGGATCCAGAANAGGGGCGGCTTTTGGATCTGGAGCGGAGGAAGCTCCGGAGGAATCGTCGAGTCATTCATACCCAATGCGATCATTCAGCTANTGGGTCCCTTCTTCCTATGGATAGGCGGGGCACTCGTGCTATCGAGGATCGGTGCGGCCGGGCCCCAGATACTGAATAGGGTCATGGGGTGGTCACCAGCAATTTCAGACATAAGGAGGGGATTGAGCGGCTCCGGATCTAGCCAGTCAGTAAGCCGACTGTCACTTATCATGCTGCTAACCCTNTCCATAGTGACCCTGGCTGCCGTGCAGGGGCACACCGGGACCCAGGTGGACGAGAGAACCACGAATGCCGAAAATGGCGCGGACCTGCGCATACAATTTGACTCGGCCTATACCGAGCAGGAGGCAACTGCACTCGTAATGCAATCCATCACTACGGTCGACGACTCCGACATCGACGGAATAGACTCGATGACCTCGGTCGGTAGCATAATTGCAATCAATAAGGCCGATGGCGCCATTTTCCCGGTTTGGGTGGTNTTTGATGGGCATGAGGATACGCTGTTGTGGGACAAGCAGGCTATACCCGTGGACGATATTTCCGAGCTCGCCGATTTATGGGGCCAAGGAGCATATACGGCCGGACCAGAGGCCAGAAGGGCACTTGACAACCCGTCGAGTGGAAGCCCGCTCACTCTCCAGTTCAGCTACTTCGCCCCGAACCAGCTCGGAATTCCAGAGCTAATTGGCCCATCGGAGTCAACTGTCAACTACGCAGGCAGAATCGAGTGGATCCCGGGGCTCAGCGCACCAGAGGTAGATAGCGCACTAGTCATCGGAGAGGCCACTTACACAGAGCTTGTAACCAACCTTACCAACGACGTCTACAGATCAACTACGTGGATGTTCGAACTCTGCGATCAATCTACAGGGGGCTGCTCTGATGCCCTGGAAGTGCTCAGNGCTGATCTCAGGAGCGTAGAAGGGGTAGTAGGGGCCCAGGANTGGTCTTCGGCCCATGAGAACAACGAGAGGAGAGGCGGTCTTATTTTCGGCACCCCCGGACTGCTTAGCATGATGTTCGTCGTNGCTGCACTAGCCTCAGTCTCCTCGGCATTCGTATTCCTATCACTAGTCCTGAGTCAGAGGAAGAGGGAGCTCGCCATTCTGCAGGCCATAGGTGCCTCGCCTAATCAGGTGGTCCGTCTAGTGCTATTCGAGATAATGTCCATTCTCTTGGTCAGCATAGTGCTTGGAGTCGGCCTTGGCCTAGCAGTCGCTGAGTCATTCAACGGCTTCTTCGGTGTTTTCGGCTTCATCTTCCAGCTTTTCCTCGGGCAGAGCGCCCCCATCGATAGAGACTTGGTATGGCCTTGGTTTGAGCTGGTACTGGTCAATGGCATGGTACTCGGGGCCGTGGTAATGGCATTGCTGTTCACCACAAGGAGGGCCCTAGGCTCAGACTTGGCGACAGTCCTGAAGGGGGAGTGAGGAATGGATAGCGAAAACGAGATTCTCAGAGCCAACTCGCTCTACCACATCTACGAGTCAAACGCTGAGGACGGCAACGTCGTAGCCCTNAGGGGCCTTAGTGTTTCCATTGCTGCAGGGGAAGCGGTCGCTGTAGTCGGTCCTAGCGGGTCTGGAAAGTCTACTCTCCTCAAGTGCCTTGGAGCCTTGATGAAGCCCTCGGCCGGATCGGTTGAGCTGGCGGGTAGGAGAGTCACGAGAATGACAGGTGCGGAGCTAGTCAAGCTCAGACAGGATACCGTATCATTCATCTTCCAGGACTCCAATCTTCTCCCTCACCTCAATGCACTAAACAACGTTGCACAGCCCCTACTCCACCAAGGCGAACTCGCCAGGCCAGCCCGTCAAAGGGCACAGGACCTGTTGGAAAGGCTTGGCGTGGGCGACAGGGCCTTGGGGATGCCCGAAGAGCTCTCCGGAGGTGAGCAGCAGAGGGTTGCTATAGCTAGGGCACTGATCACAAAACCAAAGCTGATACTGGCNGATGAGCCGACCGGAGCCCTTGATCCAATCACAAGCCGGGAAGTCCTCGCACTTTTCGACCAGCTCCACAAGGAGGAAAAAGTGGCTTTCCTCCTCGTGACTCATAGCAGGGAGGTAGCCGCGTTCTGCGAGCGATCGCTCGAGCTAAGGGAGGGAAGGTTCGTCGCTCAGCACGGAATAGACCTTGATATAGGGGACCTTTCCGACTCAAGGGAGCTGATAGTGGATGATTCAGGCACTGTAACCCTCCCCCCAGACGTACTTCTGAAAATCGGAGGGCCCGGCAGATTCGAGCTCCCGGAGATAAAGCGAGACTCACTCCATCTCGAGAGGGTCGAGGAGGAGAAGATCTCNGTGGGGGAATCGGTAAAAATGGAGCTATCGAAAACCTGCCCNGCATGCTTCCACGAGTATGGGGACAGTGAAGAGCAGATTTGCCCCGATTGCGGCTCCAGCAGGCCCATGGTTCAGGCCTGAGGAAGCACAAACCTCTGCGGCTTAGCTATCCCAAGGTCCGATGGTAGATCTCTCGTCTTCTCTGGCAAAGTAACCGGAATCATCTCATGGCCAATTAGTGCAACCCTGCTCTCCCTCCNATCTGACAATACCTCTCTTCCAAGCATGGGAGCCAGTTCCCTAGAGAAATCCAAAANATCCTCATGGCTAGGCATGTTCTCTATTGACAGGTTGTTCCGACTGTTTCCAACGAAGACATAGCCCTTCGCCTCAATGAAGTCAGGGTCCGCAATGNTGTCTAGACGCGCGTAGTCATCGTGGAATCCCAAGGACTCACCTTTGATCAGAGTGTGCCTGCAAACTGTACGCGTGTCTAGACTGGGAAGTAGCTCAAGCGTCTGCTCAAGCTTGTGGAAGGCGGACATATCGAACTTCGGCTTGCAAAGGCGGTCGAATATCTCCTTATTGGGGGCATCGACGCTGACGTAGAGCTGAGTGGGNAAAGTGTCCAGNTTCTCGATCACCTTTGGAAGGCTNCCGTTGGTAACNAGGAAGGTCGAAGTCCCGTGTTGGTGGCAGATNTCCAGAAACTCACCCAATCTAGAGTACAAGGTCGGCTCTCCGTTGAGTGAGATGGCCACATGTTTCGGATTTTGGGCCTCTTTCCACTTCTCCCGATCGGCCTTGGGGTTTCCCCCGTAACCGGTCAATAGCCTCCTGTGNGCCTTGACNGACTCCAGGTANAGCNCATANGGATCATCGTCAATCTTGTTCAGGGTATCNGAGTGAGGNTCTCTCCAGCAGTAAGTGCACCCAAGGTTGCACGTGTCGACATTGGGCGCCATCTGCATGCAACCATGGCTCTCGATACCGTAGAATGTCCCCTTGTAGCACGATCTATCTGCGACTAGGCTTTGCTTGGTCCAATGGCAGACTTTGACTCCGCCATGCTCGCCGACTAGGTGGTACTTCTGCTTCGAAAGACGGNTGGCGATCTTGGGCTCAATCTTGGTTANNGGNCCCTGCATGCCTTACCCCTCGCTGCTCTGGAGNGCCGNATCAACTTCAATGATTCCTTAGTCGATNAGNCAATTCNCCGTGCTAGCCGTACTTGATTCCGGTACCGTAGGCGAANACCTCTACTGCCCTAGNTCCCTTCTGTGCCGATGCAGGAGTCATCTCTGCNGTGTCGATCCTGACATTCATGACCTCGTCCCAGCCCTCCAGTCTCGCCTGCTCCCTCAGTCTCTGCTTGGCCTCAGCTCTCGCNGCAGCGATNACATNGGTGAGGATGTCTATCCTNCCTCCAATTATGTTGGAGAACCANGCGATGAGGAGATGCCAATGACTCGGGCCAAAGACGACGCTGGAGTAAATCAGACCGGATTTCTCNACTCCCGANGAAGTGTAGTCCCCTCTAAGGGTGGANAATGGGTCTCTTCCGAAGTGGGCGATNGCTTCACTCTCTCTATCTACTATCGAACTCATTTTGTTGCTCAGGTTTCTCCCACTGAAAATTGCCGCATAAAGTAACATAAATGGGTAAGCCAACGAATATGCAATTCCAATAAAGGCTAGGATGAAAAAGGGTAAGAGGCAGATTAGGAAAATGGCCATTATCGCAGGAAAACCCTCTTTAGGGGCATCAGCGCCAGCTTCCTGTGCCAAGACTATGCTAGAAGAAACCAGCAAGGACAATAGCACCACTATAGTCGGAATATTAATTCCGTATTTCTGATCCTGCATCGAGAAAAACCCCGGTCACTCGACTTTCACTGCAGTCCCATAGGCAAAAAGCTCGGCCGCGCCACCGGTAACAGCACTGGTGGCGAACCTCACATTCACTATCGCGTTAGCCCCTCTTGCTGCAGCATCTGCGACCATCCTACCTATCGCTTCATTACGTGACTCTTCCAAGAGCTCGGTGTACTTCACGAGCTCTCCACCAACTATGTTCCTGAGGCCTTGGGTGAAGTCCCTCATTACGTTCTTCGCCCTAACAGTGGAGCCCCCAACGACTCCAAGGTTCTGTGTAATGACCTTTCCNGCTATCGTTTCGGTGTTTACCACCATTATTCCGTCTCTAACATGCTGCATAACCCTTCGAGAGGAGTCAAGGATTTAATCTCATTCTTCTGAGGCGTGAAAGGCTGATGGCATATCCAACTTCGTCTGCGGCCTGCTTTGTATGGTAATCATGGCTAATCCCGCTGCCAAAAATAACTCACAAAAAATCACGCTCCCATAAGAGCCGATCTTCGAAACCGTGANGAAAAACTCCATGAATCCCACGTCGGGAATGGACTCATTGAACTCTTCAAGCCAGTTCATCCAGATGTGCGTGATATACAATTGCGATGCCGCATGAACTGCCACCCATGTCCAAGCGAGCTTGAGGCCTGTCTCCCTGTCTTCGGCCATCCACATCAGGTAGACGGTCGGAATTGAGATAATGAAAAGCAAGGCCGATGCTGCAGCTCCTACGTCCCAGAGTTGCATATCCCCCATCTTGATAATCGACTCAATCAGGTCCTCGCAAGCAGGATCAGGGTCCTCTCTGCAAAGTTCCTCGGCATCCATTTCTTCAACAACAGAATCAAACCAGAATCCACTGGCAATCAGTGAGATCGCACCGATCAGTGAAGTGAATCCCAGAACTCCAATGAAGATGGCACCCCCCTTCAACCACCAAGGAGAGGGNTCTCCTTGNCTAGTCTTTGGCACGTAATATCGTTCCATTGTTCCACCGAAGGGCCATGGGTGCAAAGACCTATCAGTCCATTGACCCCATTCTTATTCTCATTTTGGACCTCATCATGGTGTGAATGCACTGCCTAGCTGGATCAACAATGAAACCCATCNTCAGGAAGTTTCTACCTAGAATCATCTTGTGCTTCATCTTGGTCCTATCAGCAAGACAAACCTCTACATCGAAGTCCCTAGAGGCGATTTCCAGAGTGGTTCTGATAACCGGCCTTAGAGAATCGTGACCTCCCGTGTCCCTGATCCTACGCCATTTGAAAATCGGACGCTCTATCCAATCCTCTTCAATTCTAAACCTCACTTTGCTTTCAGGAGGNCTCTCTAGGACCTCTATTTCAGCGGCATGAAGGGTATTCGACCAAGCGCCAGTGTCAATCTTCGCTAGAAGGGGCCCCCTCTTGAGCTCAGGTAGTCCAATCCACTCCCTCCATCCAATTATAGCAGGTCTATCCATGGCACTCTAGATCGCGCATCCTCTCATTTTTCAATGCAGCGATAGCATCCGAATCTTCCCGTGAAAGCAATCGTTGAAGTACGACCCTCCTCGCGTATCCCTAATGGCGCAAGACAACATCGACTTCGCCCTCACATTCGACGATGTCTTACTACTTCCGGCCGAGTCTGCAGTTCTACCCGCTGAGGTGGACCTGTCAACAAGACTGACCACCGATATTTCACTCAATGCGCCCATNATTTCTGCCGCCATGGACACGGTAACAGAGGCTGGGATGGCAATTGCCATGGCACAGAGTGGTGGCATTGGGGTCATTCATCGGAATATGGGCATTGTAGAGCAGGCCGAGGAGGTTGACAAGGTCAAGAGGTTCGAGTCNGGGATGGTCCTAGAGCCTGTCACGGTCGAGCCGAATATGACTGTCGGCGAACTTAGGGATCTCAAGCGTCATCATGGATTCTCCGGATTCCCAGTCATCGATGGAAGCGGTGGAATTGTTGGTATGGTGACTAATCGGGATATTCGCTTCGTTGAGGATGGCAGCACAGAGATTTCTGAGGTGATGACCACCGAACTGGTTACNGTTCCCGAGCATGTGGATCTTGAGGAAGCAAAGAGATTGCTTCACAAGCACAGGATCGAGAAGCTGGTTGTGGTCGATGATGGNGGCGGCTTTTCAGGATTAATCACNGTGCGTGATATAAACAGGAGTAACGATAATCCNGATTCCTCTAAGGATGNGAAGGGGAGATTGCTCGTCGCTGCCGCAACCGGAACTGGTGAAGCGGGTGTCAATCGTGGCCTCGCATTGTTTGAAGCTGGAGCTGACGTGGTTGTTGTTGATACGGCACATGGCCATTCCCTGGGTGTTCTCGAAACTGTAAGGTCATTGAGGGATGCCAGCGGGCCCGGGACTCAAATTATTGCTGGAAATGTAGCTACACCTGATGCTGCAGAGGCATTGATCAATTGCGGTGCGAATGGCATCAAGGTCGGCATTGGCCCCGGCTCAATTTGCACAACGCGTATCATCGCAGGCGTCGGGGTTCCCCAGCTTACTGCGGTTATGAGTGCAGTAGAAGCCTGCTCGAAGTTCGACGTCCCGGTTATCGCCGATGGTGGAATCAAGTACAGTGGGGATGTCGCCAAGGCAATAGCCTCCGGAGCTGATTGCGTAATGATCGGGTCCCTTCTTGCAGGTACGGACGAGTCACCAGGGGATATGATCCTGTATCAGGGCAGATCTTACAAGCAGTACCGTGGAATGGGCTCACTTGGGGCAATGAGTCAGGGTTCTTCCGATAGGTACTTTCAATCCGAGCAGGGAGACACGAGCAAGTATGTCCCGGAGGGAATCGAGGGAAGGGTTCCAGCAAGAGGGCCAGTGGGCAACGTTCTGTTCCAGATTTTAGGTGGCCTGAGGTCCTCAATGGGCTATACAGGCAACGGGTCCATTGGGAGCATGAAATCAAATTGCAGATTTGTCAGGATCTCTAATGCTGGACTAACTGAGAGTCACGTACACGATGTGGAGATCACACGCGAGGCACCAAACTACCGCAGAGTCAGGTGAGCACATGGAAGCAATCGTTCTGGGGGGTGGTTGTTTCTGGTGCATAGAGGCAGCAATCAAGGGACTAAAGGGAGTTCTAGAAGCAACTCCAGGGTATTCTGGAGGGCACTTGGAGAATCCAACCTATGAGCAGGTATGCGGGAAGAAAACAGGCCATGCAGAGGTTGTCAGGGTGGTCTTCGATCCAATTATTATCTCCCGGAGTACGCTTCTAAGCTTCTTCTTCACCCTATTTGATCCTACTCAGATAGATCGCCAGGGAAACGATATTGGCCCGCAGTACCGTAGTGTTGTATTCTATAGCGATGAGGGACAAGTTGGCGACGTGATGGCAGCAATAGAAGAGGCTTCAGGGTTCTATGAGGGGCAAATCGCTACAGAGGTCTCTCAATTGGATAAGTTCTGGGTCGCCGAGGATTACCATCACGATTATTTTGCGATAAACGGCTCCTCTAATCCCTACTGTGTTTCCGTTGTAGCTCCGAAAGTAGCAAAGGCGAGGGCTAAGTACGCTTACCTGTATGAGTGACTCCGAACTCTCACCTGAGCCTTGGCCACTACATCTACTCGGCCTCATCACACCGCTTCTGGCCATAGCGGGAAACTACCTGGGGATGACAAATCCAATCTTCGTGTCAATGGGCGTAGTGTTCGTCTNGGGGGTNGGACCATTGCTAGATATAGCGATGGGGAAATCCGAGACTCCAAGGCCCCCTAGGGAATCNGGCACCCCCTTCGAGGCCTTACTGTGGTGCCATGGAATAATCCACCTTGTNGTAATGGCTTCCTTTTTCTGGTTNGCAATCAATGAGGGTATGACGATCTGGCTAATCGTCGCTGCTCTCTCCACCGGGCTAAGTGCGGCAGCNTCGGCCATAGTTACCGCTCATGAGCTGGGNCACAAGAAGCCGAAGAGCCCCGGTTGGAGGCTGGCTAGAGTTCTGCTTTTNTCAATAAATTACCCCCATTTCACCACTGAGCATAATCACAATCACCACAAGTGGGTCGCTACGGATAANGATCCAGCCAGTGCTAAAGCCTCGCAGGGACTCTGGTCTTTCTGGGCAAGTACTATTCCAGGTCAGTTCTTCTCATCTGTCAGAATTCATAACAGGAAAGGCAGGAAGGGCCTACGTAACCCATCATTCCAAGGGCTAGCCCTNCAGTTTGCAACTATCGTATTTCTAGCCACGGTCCCAGAACGTATGGGCTGGTTTGATGGGACTACCTTGTTAGTGGGCTGGCTTGTGGCTTCAATGATCGCTATTCTGACTTTGGAGTACGTGAATTACATCAGGCACTGGGGGCTTAGGAGGACATTGGATGAGAGGTTTGGAGCAGAACACTCTTGGAACACAGAGGCCCGCNGGTCCAGATGGAGCCTTTTGGAACTCACCCGTCATTCTGACCATCACCTACGGGCCAGCGTCCCTTTCTGGCAGCTTAGGCCGCATGAGGGCACTCCAGAGCTAAGATGGGGCTATTACGCCTCTTGGTGGCCCTGCCTCATTCCACCAATATGGAAGATTGCGATGGCCGACAGACTGCCAGATAACCAGCTCTGAGCACCAGATTATAGCGCAATTCTCAATAGTGCTCCGAGCGCGAACTCGGCCATGGTACCGGACCCGGTGGATGCATCCACGGCTTCAACTACTTCCGCGTTGATTCACACCGGACTCCTGAGCGTAGGACTGAGTAACCTGTTCTGGAAGGGCTCCGAACTCAATCCCGATGANCCTGAGACTATACTACTACTCGCCCTAGCACTATTTTGCCTAGCCCTACCATTCCAGGGGATGTACATCTTACTCAGTAGGATGATCAGGGAGTATGAAGACTTGGTTCTGGTTCCCGGACCAATACTGACTCTAGCTTCTCGTTGTGAGCTTGTGAGCTATGCTTGCGGAATCACCGGTTTCTGCTTGATGCTGATGAGGACCTCCATTGTCCTAGGNGGGACTCTTCTTACATCGGCATTATTGGTAATCTTCCTTGCTCGCACTGCCATGGCCGAGTCCGGAGCCAATCAAGCCACATTCTAGAGCGGTTCCGCTAACTCGCCTGAACCCACTTATATGTCCCTCCCCAAGTCGATGTCCATGGCTTGGCAGAGTTTGCTCGCTAGAGGAATTTTCAGTGGAACGTTAGTGGTTTTTGCTTCGGAGTTAGGCAAGAGATCTGCCTTGTTCGGAGCTATGGTGGTTTCGCTGCCACTTACATCGATACTAAGCATGTGGTTCATTCATCAGGANACTAAGGATGTTGNACAGGTCGCTGATTTTGCCGATTCGGTGCTTTGGCTGGTTCTACCAAGCTGCGCCCTTTTCGTGATTTTGCCATTCCTTCTTCGTCGTGGTTGGGAGTTTGCGCCTGCGATGGGAATTGGAATTGTGGCCACCATAGCCCTTTATGCCGCAAGCGTCATGCTAGCAACACAAGTCGGCGGAATAGAGGCTTAGTGGTAAAATGCCAGTTCTAAATGTGGCACTAATTGGCTCCGAGGATCTAGCCAGAAAGCTAGGCAAAAAGGGAGATGTGCGAGATATAGAGTCCTATGTCCACAAGGAGGAAAGAGATGGCAGCACAATGACGCTATCCTTCCTGCGTCCACTACGACACCCAGAGAGGATTCGGCCCCTACTCAGTGTTCTGGATGTAGCCAAGGTCGGCATTGTCGAGGTCCAGAGAATCGATTCCGCGCTGGGAGAGGCACTGGTTGCTTTGGGTTGCTCTGGGATAGTTAGGGGGCACGCGCTCATCTCCCCAGAAGATGGGGGTTGGATAGACTCGGAACAAGTAAGGATGATGTTGGACCAAGCCGGCCTTTCTGATTGGGTTGTGCATGAAGGAGGGATCGATGAGCATACCATCAGGGAGCACCTGTTCCAGTTTCTTGATGGCTCTGCTGTAGAGAGGGGGAAGATGGAGGACTCACCATTGGTACTCCCAGTGGATCAGCACTTCAATGTCAAGGGCGTCGGACTAGTTGCAATAGGCTACGTNCAGTCTGGCTCTGTTTCCAAGCATGATGAGGTGGAAGTCCTCCCAGTAGGCGATTACGGAGTCGCAAAAAGCCTTCAGGTAATGGATGACGACGTTGATGTGGCTTCAGCAGGCGATAGGGTGGGATTGGCCCTACGAAATCTAAGGGAGCAATCTTTGCATAGGGGTTGTATGATCACAAACAAGGGCTCAGAGGCGCTATTGCGGCATGACTCATCTAGAATTAGAATAGTGAATGCGCCTTTTCAGAAGAGGGAGTTGCAGGCAGGGGATGTCATCCATGCCGCAGCCGACCTGCAATTCGTAGTAGGAAGGGTCGAGTCGATCGATGGAGACCAACTTTTGGCCAATTGGGAAACACCATTGTGGATCCGTGCCGATGGAAGCTCCAATGTGGTCATCACTCAGCTAGATGCCGAGCCAATGCGTCTTATTGGAGCGGTTTCCCGCATTGATGTCGCGTGATCCACGCGATATGTTTTCAGAGGCTGCCGACTCCATGGGGCAATGCCCACAATGAGCCTGCTTCTTGGAAGCGGCGGAATAGCAACAGATGAGAGGAGGGAAATCTACAGGAAAATGGTAAGTGAGCACTTCTCCGGCTTCTCTGAGGTTCTCTTCATCCCCTTTGCCTCCCATGATCATGATGCCTACACCTCAAGAATGCAGCAATTCCTAGGTGACGAAGGNCCAAATCTGNTTGCAATCGATCCCTCAAACCCACTGGAATCAGTGATGGNGATGGATGCCATCTATGTCGGGGGCGGCAACTCCTTNCTCCTCGTGAAAGAGCTCCACGAGAGGGGGCTGATCGAACCAATCAGAGAGAGAGTAACCTCCGGGGCCCCCTATCTTGGTGTCAGTGCTGGGAGCAACGTCGCGTGCCCCACCATAATGACGACCAATGACATGCCAATTGCCCTCCCACCCAACTTCTCCTCCATCGGATTGGTCCCTTTCCAAATCAATCCCCATTTTCATCCGGGGAGGATTAGATTCCTCGATGGAGAAAAACTCGTTGAACACTTCGGTGAGACAAGGTCCAAAAGAATCTCGGAGTTCCACAAAGTGAGTGACACACCGGTCCTAGGTATGTGGGAGGGTTCATTCGTGAATTGGGATGGTTCGAGAGGCGTGCTCACAGGACGAGCTACAGCTTTCTTCCAGGGACAGGCAGCGATCGATCTAAATGACGGGGATGTCTTCGACTCGGGACTCGTTCGATNGGACCAGTCCTGATCATGGCGACTACTCTTCCTCTTCGTCGACCGTGGACTTCCTTGTGAATGAGACGGCCATCAGTGGGAGCAGCATAAACCACCACGAGACTATCGAGCCAGGGCCAATTACGAGCTTCCCAGTGAAGCCCACCAGGGAATCATATCCCTCATCCCCTTCCAATGGAGGATTTTCGATGACGCCTCCCCTCTCATCCTCTTCTAGTAACCCCAGGTCGAAACCAACCGACTGGTAGGTGATCTCAAAACCCCTCGTCCCAATACCGGTGTCCAGACTGTCNTCGAAATGAGCAAATTGGTCAACTGAGACGGCGTCGTCTGTCGTAGTGTCGAAGCCACCGGTGGCAGAGCCGCCCCCTCCGTCACCCTCATCGTCCTCATCACCGAGAATTCCGAAGTCGGTAGCCGTGGACAGTGGCACTGCAACCAGGATTGCCATTGCGCCCAATAGCCATAGCGAGGTTGCGACTCCCTTGGATAGGAGGGTCGGGCGAGCTGCAACGTATAGCATGCCTAGGATGTAGGCTANCATGCTCCAAGAGACCACCTCCCTTGCTAGCTCTAAGCANGAGCCAGAGCATGGNTCTCCCTCTGCACTGACGNCATTATTGGAACTCTCTCCCTCGCTTTCACCGGCATTGCCCCCTCCTTCGGATTCCTGCGTTCCGGCCTCGACGTCTTCCCTCTTGATCCAGTATAGAAGTAGGGGGGTGGCGTTCTCTATGGTCAGCTCGAAGGACTCCTGCTCGTTGTCGATGGTGTACTGGGTCGAAATGGTCGGCTCCCTCTCTAGGCCTTCCGTGTAGACTCCGGTGGCGCTAACCTCGAACCACGTCGCCCCCCATGCAGCCATCACAAGGACGATTGCCGCCAAAGCGGCATCTAGCTGCCTGTTTGNCGGTCCTTCTTCCAACCTAGTCATCCCTTCGGGANGCCATNATNGCNGCGGCCCCCAGCATGGAGATCGTCGCAACTATTCCAGGCGCAGGCAACCCCCTGTCGTCGTCCTCATCGACTGGTGTTTCATCAGTGATGTTGGCTGGCTCCTGGTCAGTAGTGTCTGTCTGGTCATCTCCTCCTGGGCTCATCGAGGTGTCATCACTGTCTGTGGTGGTCTCAACCATGTTGTTTTCATCCCTCCAGTCGACAATGCCGTCACCGTCATCGTCCTCGTCCCAGATGTCCGGGACTCCGTCACCGTCAAGGTCCGAATCGGGGACGTCCATGTAGTCCTCCCCTAGGATGACGTATAGCTCGTCAAGCTCGCTGTTGTGCTTGTCCTCTTGCGCAAGCTCCTCTAGAGTGGTCGTAGCGGCCTTNCCNGCNTTNGCATCCCTAGCGGCCTGCCCGTCCATGTACTCGACGTTCAGTTTCAGAGGGTGGTCCTGCATGCCTGCGATATCAGGGCCGAGCATGAGCCTGCCCTCCACAACCAATGCCATGCCGACCACGGTCGAGTCCGAGGTCCTCCATAGCATAGCACCGCATGCGTCGGTGAAGTCGTAAAGAGGCTCCTCGGGGACGTGGTCCTCCATTCTCTCCCCCATGTCCTCGCCGAAGGCCTCCATCGTCTTCTCCAGGTTCGATTCCTCAAGTGCCTCGGCGATCCTCTCCAGGGTATCGTTACCGCCATCCGGGTTCTCTGGGTCAGCCCCTCCTTCGTCTTCATCCACGACGCCTTCGTCGGAGCCGTCGCTGCAGTCCGGGTAGCCGTCATTGACCCAGTCAGCCGGTATCGTCTCACCGTTGTCGCACTCGTACTCGTCATCGCCATCCAACTGGAGCATCCAATCCTCGATCTCGGCTGTAATCACCTCTCCTAGCTCTTCGACTCCGTTCTCGAAGGCGCCCACGGATGACAAGGCCATCATCACAGGCATGGGGAGCGGCACAGGGCTCGCTATCCCGCACTGGGCCTGTGTGCTGGTGCCGTCAATCGTGACGTCCTCTGTACCGCCTAGTGCAGGCGGGCAGTCCCAGCCCCAAGCGGCCCCAGAGACGACCTCCATGTCCTCGATGAATGCGCCGGTGTCCGGTATGCTGTCGGAAATCTCGAAGTTGAATACGTCTGCGTCGATACCCAGCTCCTCGTCGGGGATACCGGACACTGCGACCGAGAACGAGTAGCCGGACTCGCTCGTGTAAGTGCCGTCCATGCTTCCAGCTATGTGGTCGTAATTTTCTTCCCACTCGGCCGGCCACTTGACGTCGCTGTCTGTGTTGTCACCGATCCCGTCTCCATCGTGGTCGCACCACTCGGTAGCATCATTGGGGAATTCGTCCCAGTAGTCGGGCCAGTTGTCGCCATCGGCGTCTTCGAAGTGGTCGGGCGTACCGTCCCCGTCAGCGTCGCTGTCCTGTATGCCATCGCCATTGGCGTCATTGTCAGAGCTGTCGGGAATGCCGTCGTTATCGTCATCGTCATCGGAGTTGTCCCCAATGCCGTCCCAGTCGTTGTCCGCCCATTCGTTCGGGTCCTTGGGGAAGCGGTCTTCCCTCTGCCAGTCCCAGCAGTTGTAATAGCCCCAATTACTCTCGTCGTCCTCATAGTAGTAATCGTCATCGGCGTAGTTGTCACCGTCCTCGTCCATGGATTCCATCCCCGGAGGGGCTGCTAGGTGCTTGTGGTAGTCGATCGGTCCTAGGGCCCTCCACTCGGCCTCAAGCGCTGTGATGTCGAAAGTCAGTGAAGAGGCTGTGGAGAACCTGGGGGCAAGCAAGTCATCGCCAGCTCTGACATCGACCTCCAGGTCGAAGCCAGTCTCTATGCCGAACTGGCCGCTCATTACCAGATCGGCTCCCCAGACCATCATGTCCTGGTCCACATACTCGACGTAGGTGGCGTCAATCACTGCCAGNGTGTCCTGGTACGCGCTCATCCAGATGTCTATGCTGGTGTCGTTGTCCGCCCAGTTGGTGACGAATCCGGTGTCTGCGAGGTTCCCATGTCTGACCGTCAGTTGAGTGACTCTCTTGCTNACCTCCTGCTGGTTTCCTGCACCGTCGGATATTGTGAAGGGGCCAGCGATTGACCATGACTCGATGAAGGTCTGAGTGGTACCCGTGAGAACCTGATCTAGACTAAGGTCGAAACCGGCGAACTCAGCAGCAGCTTCCATGTCAGAAGTNACGGCATTGATGTCGACGTCAGTGGCGTTGTGCATGTCGCTCTCGAAGTGAGACCAGTCGTATGAAAGCCCGAAAATCGTTGAATCACTAGGGGCTACTGTGTCAGGGTCTGCGTTCGTCTGCGCGGTCGAGGGTGCTACCGAAACCAGCAGAATTAGGCTAATTATGGTNGGAATCTTCCAATCACTCATGCTACNCCGGGGNATTGCCCGAATATAATCTTGGTTCCGNTTTGTCACTAGGTTCCGATNTNNAAACAACAGTGAGGTTGATTGCTTACCTCCTTACGTTCAGATCATGACGGGACCGTTCTCGCCCCCTAGCATCCCCCCTGTTTCTCCATGGGAGGCGTATCTNGTAATCCTCTTCCTGCCTTTCCTGCTGAGGCTGATNTTCGTCGCCCCGCCCCTTCTCGACCTCGTTCAGACTTACGCGCCTAAAGGAGATAGGACTAGGCACGCCCGTTGGTTCTTGAGCAGGATCAAAAGACTCCCAGTGCATGGATTTTGGCTTATTGTCCTCAATGAGGTTCTGGCTATCTCCTTGCCCGGACTCCTCGCCTTAATTGCTAGGATATACATTGGNCCCATGGGTTGGGATAGCTGGGAGATNCCCTTTCTCGGGCTTACTCTTCTTGCAATTGCTGGCTTGGCTTGGATTGCAGTGGACTTTGGGAGGGTCGCTAGATCGAGGCATGACATCAATCGACTAAACCGTTTCAATATCGAGGCCGCGAAGCAAGCCGTCGANACTGCNGTGGCCGGTAGGGAGATACTCCAAGCAGTCCGTGGCTTCAGTATCCCACGCCCATGGCAGAGGGCGCCTGATAGCGAGGCTGACAACAAGCCAACGGCCATTTCCTCAGTTCTGGACTTCGGAGCGGACATATTGGACAAGGCCCTGGATCAGGTTAGGGCCCCGGCGGGAGAAGCGGTTGACAGGCTGGACTCCGAGATACAGAGAAGGATTCAAGGTAGGCTGCAAGCATCTAGGCGTTCGCTGTTCGTCGGGACGATGTTCTCCATGTTCCCATTGGTAGTTCTTGTAGGCCTTCCGAAGATGTTCTAGCCATTTGCGCGCATGAAGACTCTCTCCTTTGGAGATGCAATTAGAAGCCATAGAAGNCCTGCTGCAATTTGGGTNCCCGCTGTGATGAGNAGCATTTCCCTGAGTGCGACAATTTGATTNTCCATTGCCATACCTGCAATNATTGTAGATACGCCCATTGTTAGNGTGATTATCAGGTTGTCAGTTCCTGCAACTCTGCCCATCCACTCATCCGCAGTTCTCCTTTGCAGAATNGTCGTTGAGAAAACCCAAGAAACCCCCGAACATGCATGCGAAAGGAAAATGCACACAAGGGTCAGTGCNCCCCATTCGAAAAATGACACNCCTAGGTAAAGGCAACCCGCTCCCGTTAGCGCAAAACCGATAATGTAAGGNATCGCCTTTTCCGATGACATTAGTGGCCGGCNGACCAATGGCCCGAAACCAGATCCGAAACCCCTGCAAAGGTAGACGATGCCTATNCCNGCGGCCACCTCTCCGAATCCCGCCTCCATACCGATCAGAATCAGAAGGAAAACCTGCGCACCGCCTCCTGTCGCCCANAGNCCCTTCGCTAGCACGATCCTTCTGATCTGGGGNCGTNCTAGGATGTGCTTCCATCCTGAAAGAATTTCCNGGAACATTGCCAGTGGAGANGTAGAAGNCCTNTCAGANGGATCGGGACCACCTTTGGGGAGTGAAATAATGANCAATCCGGCGAATAGGAAAGTTACCGAATCGATCCAAAGCCCCACGTCCACGCCATACTTGGAAATTGTCAGCCCGCCGATGCCCGCGCCAATCCCCATNGATGCCGACCAGCCNCCTGANACCAGAGCGTTTGCAGTCAGCAACTCNTCCTCATCGCAGATATTCGGCAGATATGCAGTCTGCGCAGGATCGTAGACGGCCCTGCCAATTACCAAACCCATTGCGAGCAAGTANACNGTCCAAAGCTCNCCTAGTAAATCGAACGTCAGAACAGTGGCAAGAATNAGGAATGAAAGAAGGTTCGAGGCAATCATCAGTTTTTTTCTCGAGTATCTGTCGGCCAACATACCTGTAATTGGCTCAAGCGGTGCAAATGTGAANCTCCTGACCGCAAGAACCCCNGCTATCGCCANGGGNGAGTCNTCAGTCGCTTCCGCCGCAAGTAGGAACATNGCAATGACGCTGAACCAGTCACCNGTGAACATGACCATCTCGCTNGCGAAAAGTCGCCTGAATGCTCTGTTTTTCCTCAGAAGCCCCAAGTAGCTGGGAGAAGTCACAGTTGTCGCAGAACCCATTGGTTATGACACCCCATCCCCAATCCCAATGAATAAGTCCTTATTTTGCCGGCGTGGTTCCGTGAACAACCGCAGGCTAGTATGGATCGATCTCGAGATGACGGGACTGGATCCCAATAAAGAATCAATTATCGAGATAGCAACCATCGTCACAGAGGGTGACCTTTCCATAGTCGCAGAGGGACCNGTATTCGCTATCGAGGCCCCCGANCNTCTTATTTCTGGAATGGACGAATGGAACACGGAGCATCACACAAAGAACGGTTTGATTCACAGAGTCCGTTCAGAGGGGACCCCTATGGTGGAGGCCGAGAGGGCGACGCTGGATTTCCTAGGTGAGCACTGCGAACAAGGGGTTCTTCCCCTCTGCGGGTCTTCCGTCCATCATGACAGGAGATTCCTTAGGAGATTCATGCCTGATCTGGATGACTTCTTCTCATATAGGATNGTAGACGTGTCATCGGTAAAGGAACTGGTGAAGAGGTGGCACCCAAAGGGCCCAAGGTTCCGAAAGAACTCTGGGCACCGTGCCCTTGAAGACATCAGGGGNTCTATTGAGGAATTGAGGTTCTACAGGGAGCACTATTTCCAAGATTAGGGCTAGAGGGTNTTCAGATCTCTTGTGCCGGNCCCGCCCGGACCCATCCAACCTTCTGGCTTGTTNCCNAGAATTTCATCTATGGCNGCCATGTGATCTTCAGTCATCCTCTTTGCAACAGCGATACAACCAAGATTCTCCTCAAGCTGTTGACTGTTTGTAGCTCCAAGCAGTATTGTGGAGACGTTTTCGTTTTTGAGACACCATGCNAGGGCCATCTGAGCTGCCGAGCANCCAAGCTCGGAACTGGCAAACTCCGACANTTTCCTTACTGTTTCAAACTCCCCCTTGGCCCTTCTCTCGTCAAGCTCATCCTTCATCCAGCCATAGATGTCAACAGTCGCCCTGGAGCCATCTGGGATGCCATCGTTGTATTTTCCAGTGAGAAAACCCGAGCGTAGTGGGCTCCAGATAGTAGTTCCTATGGAGTAAGGCGGTTTGAACAAGGGGAAGTACTCCTGCTCGAATCGGTCACGATGAAGCATGTTGTATTGGGGTTGTTCGAACTGAGGGGGCTCAAGTCCCTCTGACTTGGCCATCCAGAAGGCTTCAGTGATCTGTTGCGCGGACCATTCGCTAGTGCCCCATGACATTGCAACTCCAGACCTTACGATGTCCGTCATTGCCCGGACCACNGTTTCAGTTGGTGTATGGGNGTCCGGCCTATGGCAGAATACCATGTCAACGTAGTCTAGTTGCAGACGCTCAAGGCTGGCATCCAGTCCCTCGATGATGTGCTTCCTCGAGAGGCCCTTCTCATTCACCCCTTCTCCACCCCAGAATATTTTGGTAGTTATCACCAGTTCCGATCTCCTCCATAGGTCGGGGTCCTCTTCCTCCAGTTGACCTAGGGCGATACCGAATATCCTCTCGGCCTCTCCTGCCGGAAGNCCATAAGCTTCCGCGTGATCGAAGCAGTTCACTCCGGCCTGTCTGGCGATTCTCAGTAGCTCCTTTGCAGTTTTGATACCCTCTTCCCCAGTGAGGTTCTCCTTGACTCCATAAGTTGCCCAGAATCCATATGACAAAACCGACACCTGAAGCCCAGTGTTGCCCATCATCCTGTAGTACATGCCCTCACTCATGGCCCTCTGAAATCGATCGCCTAATCAAGAGTTTCCTCTGAAAAAGTGGTTTACAGCTTCAGCCCTATTGGGAGTCCTTTGGAGTCAGTGATTACCAGATTCACCCCAAAACCAGTTCTGTGGAATGCGATGAGCTCCAATCCGTGGATTTTGTGCCCGGTCACCGCCTTGCCAATCACGGGGAGGGCATCCNCGGATAGGGCTGGGACCAGGCTTCTTCTTACNCCCTCTACATCCTCAAGCCATGGCAGGGATCCTTCTGGTGTGTACTTCAGCCCCAAGATCATTTCACAGCCCTCGGTCCATTGCGCCGACTCAGCATCCGCTTGNCTAGGAATCGCAACNCAGTTCGGATGCGAGTGGATNTAGTGGCAGAACCTCGATCCACGAGGCCCTCTGTCCGAGCCAAGCAATCCATCAGTCCACTCTTCTGGGACGTGATGTACCGAGAAGGAGTCTCCTCTGTTGATTAGGTGGGGTTCCCCCATCAAATATCCCTGCCCGGCGAACATCCCCTCAATTTGACCGCCAAATAGCTCATCGACCGATTTCGGATTGGGTCTGTTGTTGTCTGGATCAATCCCCACTAGNATCTCATCCGGAAGCGATCTGAATGACCACTCTATGAGGCTCGCAAGGGTCTCTATCGGCATGAGAACGTGGGCAGGGTAGCTGTCTTTGGACTCGAGCGAATCTTCGTTGTAGACGGCNGCCGCATCCACCAGCCACTCTGCCACCATGCCCCCTTGGCAGAGCCAACAGACTTCAACGCTAGGCTGGGACGANGGATAGGTCCAGCACCAGGTGGTCCCAATGGGGCGANTGGCTCTTGACCTTNGTCAATGACCTATTNCGAATAACAAAANCACNGCTCAACTCCATTATTTCGCCCTCAACACAATCGCCCCANTCGTCATGCGACCCNGCCTTCCCCAAGCCATGGACATGGAGGGTTCCACCTGAAGGCTTAATTGCCCCGAGAGCAGATTTGTAACCCTCTGATGAGGATGGTAGGAGGCCGAGAAGAACCCGATCAGCAACACCACTTATCATGGCGTTTTCCACCCTGTTGTCACCCTCGTGAACTGTGCATCTGTCCCCAACACAGTTTGCTTCAAGATTTGCCCTCAGTGCCTCTAGGGCATCGGGGCCCCACTCACATGCATGGACATGTCCAACCCNAGAGTGAACCAGTATGGGCAGTGAATAGTATCCGATACCCGCGTACAGGTCTACTACGACTTCGCCATCTTCAGTCAAGTCCGCCATCCTACGTCTTTCGTTCACATTGCCGGCAGAGAACATNCATTTAGTCAGACGATAGTGGTAGTCAATCCCATTCTCCCTCCTGATCACCCGATCGTCTTCTCCAACTAGCATGATTAGGCCACTTCTTCGGAAGTCGCCCTGCACCTCTCCAGATAGGGCAAGCCTAGACGCGCCTAGCGAGTCAGCGACCATTTTCCAAAACCTTGCACCCTTGTATGGCTCCCATTTTTCACTCTNAAAGGAGCCTCGGGGAAGAATGGCCACATCGTCGAACCTTTCCCATTTCTTTGGAACATCGTTGAGGAAAATCTCAGAGAATTCTTCGTCGATGAATGAGCAAACACCCGCTCGCAATTTTTCGTGCGGGGAACTGAGTCTCAATCTCTCACCNCTCTAGATGGGAAGTTATTCTCCTTGCCATTTCTATTCCTATGCCAGGCACCTTCCTTAGCTCGCTCTCTGTGGCGTGCTCGATCCCCTTCCTGCCCCCAAAGTGCCTCAGCAGCGATTGGATCTTCTTCGCACCAAGCCCCTCAATCTGCTCTAGCGGGTCAGATAGGGCGANCCTCCCCCTTCTATTCTTGTGGAATCGATTCACGAAACGATGGGCCTCATCCCTGGCATGTATCAGAACTCTGCCCCTNCNATCCAGCAGGACAGGGGCCNTTCCATCCATATGCAGAGTCTCCTCCCTCTTTGCCAGTGCTGCAACAGGGAAGCGATTCTTCAGTCCATTTTCCTCCAGCATTGCAGTNACTGCAGAAAGATGAGTTTTACCACCGTCGAGTAGCAACAGGTCGGGCCAAATATCCTGTTTCTTTAACCACCTCTCAACAACCTCGGCCATCATCCCCAAGTCATCTTTTGAGTCAGACTTCACACGGTATGTCCTGTATTCTTTATTCGAGGGCCTACCATTTCGGAATACTACGCTTGCGCCCACTCTCTCCAATCCCAAAAGTTGTGCCATGTCAAAGCAAACAATGTGATCGATAGAATCGATCCCAAGTAGTCGGGCAGCATCATTCGCGGCACGCTGCTCCAGACTCCCTTCGCGCCTCTTGAGGTTTCTACCAACGAGAANCTCTGCATTCCTGTCAGCCATCCTTCTNAGCTTGGCGAGTTCGCCCCTCTTGGGCGTCCTNATCTCAACAGCACTACCTCTTTTTTCGGAGAGCCAGGAATTCATCGATCCATCCAAAGCACATGGAACCAACAGTGTTCGTGGGGGGTTGCCATTCGCATAATGCTCGGACAGAACCAGTGAGACCGAGTCAGCTACGCTGCCCCTGTGAATCAGGGGGTAGTCAGTCTGACCCTGGATGACGCCATCCTTCGCGTGAACGATTACTAGGCACCCAGTGTCACCCTCNGAGGCAAATCCAATAGCATCGCAGTCTTGGTAGAAGCGGCTGTGTATGATTTGCTGAGAAATAGTCTGCTGGACGGATGCAATCATGTCACGAAACATAGCAGCTGATTCGTAGTCTAGCCTTTTTGATGCCGAATCCATTTCTACTTGCAACGACTCTATGATTACCGACCCGTCTCCGTCAAGAACGCCTGTCACCGCCCTTGCCCTGTCATTGTAACCTTCTGGGTCAATGCAGGGAGCAGCGCATAGCCCTATGTGCATTGCCAGGCACCCCTGAGGCAGCAACTCTGGGCAGTCCCTAACTCCAAAATTCCGCCTCAGTAGTTGAACAACCCTCTTCGCGGCACCTGCATCGGGAAAAGGACCCCAAATTTTTGCATCTTTCGGGGGTTGTCGAGTGTAAATTATCCTAGGAATCCTTTCAGACGTCAACGCAATGAATGGGTATGTTTTGTCATCCTTCAATAGCGAGTTGTACCTTGGCTTGTGTTTTTTGATTAGCTGACGCTCCAATATTAGCGCCTCTGCCGGACTTTGAGTGACAATGAAATCGACATCGTCAGAATCCTCAACGAGTCTNGGGACCATCTCTCGCTCATTCACCGTAGAGAAGTAAGATTTGACCCTAGATCGGATATCCGTGGCCTTACCGACGTACATTACCCTATTGCCAGAGCCACGAAAAAGGTATACTCCGGGCTTGCCGGGTAGGTCGAGTTTACTNCGATCTAGAGGCATGCGGAATGATGCGCCATAGGTGAACGCACATGAACAGTGGTATTACCCGCATGCCATGATCAACACATCGCAGCGGAGAATACTGACTCATCTTTCCGCTTTTCCACGGGACCTCGAGGCATCTTGGGACGTACCAAGGGANATCTCCCTACCNGGAATAGCAGAGTCAGTTGGTGTGGTCCGNTCCGCAGTCCATGCTCCTNTGAAGGAACTGGAATCNCTGGGTTTCGTTATNACTCGCAGCGCTCNCACAATCGGTGCCGGTACAAGAAAAAGGAAAGTTGTTCACATTACCGAAGCCGGTCGAGATGCCATTTCTTCGGATTCTTTTGAGGCACCAAGAAGAGGCCCATCCAGCGGGCCAATTCCAAAACAGGGAGNAATCTTCGGCAGGGAGGAAGANATANAAGAAATCTCCAGCAAGATNGCTGATGGCTCTTCGTATGTTCTAAGCGGATTGCCGGGCATTGGGAAAACTAGCCTAGCTAGATCNATTTCAGAATTAATGATGAACTCCGGCTGGAGGGTAAGGTGGGCCACTTGCTCGGTGGACTCAGATGNCGAGTCCCTGGCTACAATGTGGCTGGGAAGGAAGGGNCAAAANTCCACATCTGCGATTGCAGCGTCTGTAGGGTCAAATAGAACNCTGCTNGTTATTGATGAGGCGCAACAGATTAGCAGTCGACACTTCATCGGAGTCAATCAGCTAATACTGGATTGCTCCCGAACNGANGCCTCAATNCTCGTCGTCGTNCGCGCCCCAAATCCATTCGAAAACATCGATGGGTTCCACGAGTNTAGACTGGACGGCCTCAANGACTCCGATGCCTTGGAAATCCTACCGGAAGACTTGGATGAAGCAGAGGCCCTTGAGGTGGTTCGTGCCTTGGGGGGTCACCCATTAGCACTCAATCTCTGGTCACCAGACGATGAGATGCCAGCAAGGGCCGAAGCCGTCCAATCGTATGTCGAGACAACTGTGATCCGCAGAATCTCCGAATCAGGCATGGAATCGCTCGATGAGTTATGCATTTCACCTCTACCAATCAAAATTGAGGAATTGNCGTTTTCGGATGGAATANATGAGCTAGACGAGTTAGCCATNATAAGATGGTCAGAAGAATTTGCCGAGACNCACCATCTAATNGGTAATGTAAGGCGCGAGTCANTTTCTGAAGNTGAGCTAAGAGACATGCACAGCATACAGGAAACGCATTGGAAGAATATTGAAGGAGCTAGGGC
Source organism: Methanobacteriota archaeon (assembly GCA_002728565.1). Taxonomy (GTDB): domain Archaea; phylum Thermoplasmatota; class Poseidoniia; order Poseidoniales; family Thalassarchaeaceae; genus UBA36. The sequence goes on from PBUX01000016.1 coordinate 49,590, forward strand.
AAGGAGGATTGAGACGCACCACCACATCAAATCAAGACAAGAATTGGATGTCGATTTACTCAAAANCAACGTATCGGAAATTGCTACTCATTCCAGCGCTTCAGCAGCAGTTTTGATGGATCAGGCAATAGGGAAATGCAATGACGAAGATTTGAAGTTGATGGCTACTGACCTTGCCCTTGAAAGGGGCGAATCAGACATCGCCAGATCATACATTGACGAGTTGGCAGAAGGGCCCAATAGACAGCTAAGGCAATCCAAGCTGGCGATGATTGACGGGGACCAGAAGCTATCGGAGGAATTACTTCACTCCGCGATCAGATTCCTAGATCCAGCAGACAAGGCTCGAGAAGAAGTCGCTAGCGTAGTTAGGATGTATGATGACAGATTACCGGGATTAATTTCTGAAGAAATCGCACAAGAGCTGTCCAGAGCTATCGAAGAAATCGACTTTTCCAACNTAACAGATAGTGAAAGAGAGGGTGCTTCACTGTCCCTTAATCTGTTGAGGCACGCCATTGCACTGGATACCGGNGATCTTTCTTCGGCTTCCTCGACCAGGAGCGCGATAGAGTCCAGATTGGGCCCAAAATCTCCTAGGATTCGCGAGCTGGACCTAAGGGCTATGCTCACCGNCTCAGTTTCTGGNGAGCTGCCCGTAGAGGCCNTGTCTACGCTTNAGGCATATCTNGATTCCACNAACGATCATTTGGATAAACTCCGAATGATNCACCTAACAATGAGCATGTGCGGGGACCGCATTCCCGATTGGCTTCAGAAAGCACATCTGGAAGAAAGCCCCCAGAAATTAGAGAACGGCATTTCTGCAAACCGGAGAATAAAGGCGCAATGGTGGTATTGGCGCGGTATAATTGAGCCAGAGAATCGACTATCGAATTGGCGAGAGGCAATTAACCGTTTCAAATCGTCAGGTTGCATCAATGCATCAAGGGAACTGATTGAAAAGCTGTCCAAACAGCTCTAGATTTCTGCGCCAATAAGGGTGCGTGTGTCCCTAATCCCACTAACTGACCTTATCTCCTGCACAATGCAGCGAGTAAGTTCCGACTCGTCTTCGGCCTCAATCTTCACAAACAGGTCATGACCGCCAAAAACNATCCATTGACCAACAACCGATTCGAAATTGCTCACGGCCTCCCTCACTGGGACCTCCATGCCCGGATCAGTAGTAATCAATACAAATCCCACGGCCATTTTCATACCTCAAGTGCAATCAGAGTCTCCGTTCTCCGGACCCCTTCAATCGATCTCATCTCACCAATCAGCGTTTTAGACATCTCTTTTTCGTCTGAGAAGTCAATCCTAGTGACTAGATCAAACTCCCCGTAAGCTACGTGGGTCTCCGAAACCGCAGGAATATCTAGAAGTCGCAAATAAACATCCTTCTCTTTGCCCAATTCAGTCTGAATCAGTATCCACGCCGTACTCATCTGAACAGCGCGCCTTATGGACGCTTAAGACTCCTGCGATTGAAAAACCAACTAGAATCATATCCCACAAGGGATTAACTTGTGAAGCCGGCGGCAGAGCACATGCATGGTTCGCTGAAACGGGGCTGTGTCTGGATTCTCGTTCTAATAATGCTGCTGACTCCGGCATCTAATCTGGCTTCCGGAAATCAGGCCAAATCTACCACTGTCTGGAGTGGCATAGTCACCTTAACCGGGGGATTCACAGTTGATTCCAATGATGTCCTTGTAATTCAGCCAGGAACAACCGTCAGAATCGACCCCAGTGAGAGGATTTGGATCAACGGCCGCATAAATGTCCTAGGAACTCATGATTCGCCAGTTGTGTTTGAGTCATCGGGNGGGGATGATCATGAGGGATTGCAGTTCAACTCTAGCAGTCTNGGGATGAACTCAGTCATNGACAACCTTACCATCAAAGACTCAATCTATGGCCTCACAATCTACCATAGCGATCCNACTGTCAACAATCTCACAGTAATCAATGCAGACAAGGCTGCAGTGGATCTTTTCAGCCAGTCCTCTCCAATTTTCAACCATCTTTCCATCCAGGGAGGGGGCCAGGATATACACGGGTCCGCAACTAGCTGGCGGTACGGTCTGGGGCTTTCGATTGGCGACGGCTCCACACCAATAGTCAGGGATTTGACTATTGATGGGACAATGACTAGGGGACTGAATATCTGGGGCAACTCCGGAGGATTAATTTTCAATTCATCCATTTCAAACATCAGTGGAGCCACTCAGGCCGCATCTGCGGGAATTTGGGTAGAGGATTCCATACCACTCATTTCAGAGTCTTTGATTTCGAGATCCGACAATGGGATCATCGTTCGACACCAAAGTCCAGGGATTACAACCAGACCCACCTTCGAGGAAGTAGTAGTTGAGAATAGTCAGTATCGCGGAGTTCTCGTGGATCAATACAATCATTCAAACTTCGCCAACTTGGAGACAATAGCCATTTTCAAAGACATCGAGGTACGGGGAACAGGTGGGCCCGGGGCCAAAACTCCAGGCTTAGGTTATGTGGCATTCGACGTAAATACCACTGGNGTCAAGATTGTTGAGGGATTGATNGAGGACAACCCGGTCATTGGGCTCAGGGTCTTTGTTTCCGATTCGTCAACCAATCTAACCGGCCTAGAGATCCGTAACAATGGCAACCCATCACCCGATGCACCCAGCCATGAGGGGGCTGGTTTACTTTTCAGAAGTACCAGNTGGTCGCAAAAAGGCCCGCCCAGGGTGTATGACCTACTCGTAGACAACTCATCGGGAACGGGCGTGCACATGTCCCTTGGTGGGACTATTGGGGGCAATTGGACAATAACAAATAACAGCGATACGGGCGTGTACCTAGATNGATTTCACCCGCGTATTGAACATATGGAAATATCGAACAACTCGGGCAACGGACTGGCCGTAATCNCCTCCAGNAATGTCGAGCTATCTNACGTTCACACATCAGGAAATGGAATTGGGGGGACTATTCCAGAGCAGTCAGCTGGAATGTATTTCTTCAAGTCAAACTATGTAATGAGCAATGGGAAGAATGTCAGTTGCATCGAATGCTCAAGTACTGGGGACCAACATGGAGTAGTGATCCGCGATAGCATCGACCTCCAACTAATTTCAACCACAATTCAAGATAGTTTATCCCTTCCCGCCCTCGACATTATCAACCATGGGACCAATCATGCAGGATCAATTCTCATTGATGACATGGCGGTAAACTCGGAAGAAGGGCAATATCTGGTTCACTTGGCTGGTGTAGATGCAGACATTAGTGGCCTCGATTTGGGCGGAGAAACAGGGGGAATGTTCTGGGAGTCCCGAGGGCTAGTCCCATCATCCCTCAGAGATAGCGTTATTTGGGAGAGTGATTCATACTGCTTGGACCTAGTGGGGCATACTGATCTTGTAGCATCCAATGTTTCACTTATCTGTAACCAAAATGCCCCCTCCATAAACAGTAGCATGGTGGATTTCACCGATTCTAGCCTGAATAGGGACCCATCAAAGTCAGACTCTTTCATGATGCTTGGAAACAGCCACCTGAGGTGGATTTCATCTTCTAATCTCGCAACTCCCTCCAATGGAACCACTCATGATAGCATAGTTGATGTAATGTGGACNATCGATGTTCATGCTATCAACCATAACCTACTGAACATCCCTTTTGCCGAGATTAACGCCACATTCACACTTTTCGAAGATGATTTCAATCAAACCCTCCCATATTCAGGATTTATGGAACTGGGCCCTTTTGTCGGCAAGCGTTGGACGCCACTGTCCAACTGGTCTACAGTAAACACTGCTAGCATCGGTTGCAATTATGATGGTGAAAGCAACTCTTCTGGGGCCATAAACATTGATGGCGATCAAAGGGTTTACTGTAAGCTAGAACTCTCNAATCAGCCGCCCTACATAATTTGGGAAGAGCCAGAAAATGGCGCAGAACTCCCTAGTGGCAGCGAACTAACATTTGATGCCTCGAAATCTTGGGATCTGGATNTTGACAATCTCAGCTTCAGTTGGTCAAGCAGCATAGATGGGGACATTCTGGATTTATGCGGCTCATCAATAGCCGCCAACAATTCGTCTTTCATCGTTAATTCCATAGATAATCCAGATTGCTTATCCGATGGGCTGCACACAATTTCCTTGGAGGTGTGTGATTTGGTCTATAACATGCATAATGTAGTCGTNGATTCAAAATGCGTCAGCGAATCNAGGGAGATAGANCTGGTCAATCTGCCNCCTGTGCTTTCAGTCGGCACAAACCCCGGCATATCTTCATGGGGGACCCTNTATTTGGGAGAAACCGCCAATGTTACNGTAATTCTCAATGGGACATACGATCCGGAGGGAGGGCCTCTATGGTGCTGGGTCGCGACATCCTATGAGATAGTGACGACCCCAGATTCCGAAGATTCAGAATGTCCCATGGAAATTACAAGGTCTTTCAACGCGTCAATAATGGATCAATTTTCCGTTTCCGTATTTGCTTTCGATGGGGTGAATCCCCCAGTTTCATGGGCTTTCGACGTAGANCTGTTCAATGAAATTCCAACTGCAATGATGGAGGTTAGTAGGAATGGCAACACCTCGTCAGACTGGGTCCAATTNGACGGATCTTCAGTTATTGACCCNGAGGGGGATGAAATAAAGTTCGAGTTTTGGAGTGACAGGGATGGATTGCTGGGGCAGGGNAACACGCCTGAGGAAAAAGTGGAGTGGGTAGGCACGCTAAGCAAGGGGGAGCATATTATTTCNATCAAGGTCAGTGACAATAGAACAGAGCATGCCGGACTTTGGGATACATTNGAACAAGAAATATCAGTNGCAAACTCTCCCCCAAANGCANTTATCTCCTACCCAATANATGGNCATCAGACGGACTCCTCGATCATAACCACCTTCAATGCATCCGGCTCTGGAGATTGGGATCTGGCATGTCAAGATTTACCCAATAATGGCTCGAAGAATCTATGTAATCCACTCATTTCATCAAGTGACGACATCGTTAGCATACTCTGGGANTCAAATAACTCGGATGACCCATTAGGTAGTGATTGGTCAATTTCAACCAGACTCTCCAGTGGCCATCACCTGATTACACTGACAATTGACGATGGAAGCACGAAAAGGACAAGCTCTATTTCTGTGTTTGTTGCTGACTCTGCTCCAGTATTGNCCCTCTCCTCGCCATTGCCAAATCAGGAATTCAAATCCAACGTCCCCGTACCGTTCGATTTTAGAGATTCGATTGACTATGATGCAAATTCTTTCACTGTGAGTCTGTACTCAAATCTTTCTGGNGCCATATTTGAGGATGTACTGAAGGACNACGTCCATGANGTGTTCCTTGAGCATGGCGAACACGAGCTAAGTTTCGTCTTAGTGGACTCGACCGGCAGATCTAGGGAGCAGACTCAGAAAATCACAATCACTCAAACCGGCCCAATCGCAGTGATAAGCGGACTAGAAAATGGNCANTATGTCCCACCCGGCTTCAACATTGAGATTAGTGCTGCAGAATCATATGATTTTGACAATGACATAGTACTTTACCAGTGGGCACTCCCAACCGGGGAAATAATTGGAGACAGGGTCAATCTAGAGCCTAATTTCCCGCCTGGCCCTGTAAGGATNGACCTACTTGTCCAGGACTCAAGGGGNGACACATCTTTCNCCTCGATCAATCTCACTATAGGGTCAAGTGCCCCAGAACTCAGAGATTTGGAGATNTCCATCGCNCAAATCGAGACTGGAATAGCGACTGATGTAATGGCAACCGTCATCCTAATCGACCAAGATGGAACTACTGAAATTGTAAGGGGCGAACTGACACACGGGGGCAAGTCAGAGTCGCTTTACTTCCGCGATGATGGATCNGGGGGCGATCTATTAGCGGGNGATGGAATCTGGACACATCGTTCCAATTGGATAGTTTCAGAAGGCCCATGGGCCAAAGTNGAAGTTTGGGCCGTAGATTCNGACTTGGTTAGCCAAGGACTGGTGAAGTCCCTNCCAGTAAAGGACAAAGGCAGCGGTCTGCCAGATTGGCTCNCCTCGTCTATCCTTCCATTTCTGGGAATTTCTGCCATTGCCATAGGCATAGCTGGATTAGCATTCCAACGCCGTAGGATGGAAGAAATTGCAAAGGATATGGAGATGATAGAATCATGGTCATCCTTCGAGCCAAGGGAATTGGATTCCGACTTCGATGAAGGAGANAACTAGTTCTTCGGGCCCCAGGGNGTCTTCTCCCTAGTGAGGCCCAGTCGGTGAGTAAACAGAAATCGAAGATTCAGCAAACCATCCCTCCATGTATTGATCTCCGCCTCACCCACTCTCTCCCTGTAAGGTACACTNATCTCAGTAGTTCGGCTTTTNCCCAAGAATCTCCGGGCNCGAATCTTGAATTCTTGGCTTAGNGGCATCCCATCATGCTTAGGCCTAACACGCTCNTCATTGAAGATAGACTTCCTGAAGACCCACATCCCACTCTGCGAATCATGAATTCCATACCAGTAAAGTAATCTGGCAACCGTGGAAAGAACCCAGTTTCCAAAACCATGCATGCCTGACATACTCCCCTCCTCCGACTTTCTCAGCCTATCACAAGAAATCCATAGAAGGTCTTCTTCGATAAGCCTCTTGACCAAATCAGGAACCTCTTCTCCGGGATATGTGCAGTCCGCATCCATTGTCACGATAATTTCACCAGGAGCAACTGCAAAACCAGTCTTGTAAGCCCTCCCATAGCCAGGTCTCGGCTCAATTAGGCAAGTCGCTCCCTCCCCCTCTGCAAGCTCAACAGTCCTNTCAGTGGAGTTTCCNTCCACTATCAAGAAATCTAGCCTTTCACACCAACCATTATTCGGTACGCTACGAATCGTATCCACTATCGCAGCNTCCTCATTTCTCGTGGGAATGACGACGGTAACGTGAACTGGCAGCGTTTCTGGCACGTATCGCCCAACAATTACTCAGTTTTCAACCATACTGANGTGAAAATCAACCACNATCACTCCCGTTCGCTTCAATAGTGTGGCCCCAAGCCCGAGTGTGAGGGCTATGCACATCGCGATGGTTTCAGCCGAGTACCCACCCAGGTGGGGTGGAATGGGATCCACAGTTTTCCACCTATCNTCGCACTTAGCTGACTTGGGGCATAAGGTATCGGTGATTACCCGGAGATCTAGGGGCGAGCCACCAGAATTGGAAGGGGTAACAGTCATCCCAGTGCCATGGATGCCGATTCCGATGCAATTCACCAGATCCTTTGGAAGAAACTCACTAAGATCTCTAGAGGAACTTCACTCCGAAGATCCGATCGATGTGGTCCATCTACACTGCCCGATGATTTCATGGGATGACAAACAATTCGATCGCTGTAGATCCCAAGTNGCTCCAGTGGTTTCCTCAATGCANGGTACTTGGTTGGGGGAAAAGGACGGACTAATTCTGGCCGCAAATCACGGAGAACCCGCAGTTTGGGCAAACCCCAATGACATGGCAATACGCTATTTTGCAGGTAGATTTTCCAAATTTGAAGAATCNGCAATTAGAAAATCCGACATAGTAGTACCTAATTCATTCGCAACAAAGAAAGATCTGGAGGAAAGATACTCTCCCCCTGAAAATTGGGATTGCGAAGTCATCCATTGGGGTGTGGACACAAGGATGTTTACCCCTATGCATAGGGATAGCGAGGATGAAGTTCTCAGGTGCCAGCAAGTCAGGAGTAGTTTCGGTTTGGACATGGAATCCACCCTAATCCTTGCCGTAGGAAGGCTAGCAGCCAGGAAGGGACATGGCATGCTTCTGCGGGCGTTCGCGAGGGAACAACCACAAAATTGCAAGTTACTAATCGTAGGCAGAGGCAATTTGCGAAGAAAGCTAATCAGGTTGTCAATGAAATTAGGAATCGCCGATCAAGTGATAATTGAGCCAAGCTTGAGATTTGAAGAACTAGCAGAGATCTATCGGTTCTCCGATTTGGTGATTTATCCCTCATATTATGAGGGTCAGGGGCTCATACCCCTAGAAGCAATGTCTTCAGGAGTGCCAGTAGCCACTGTGGATCACGGGCCACTTCCAGAAATGGTCGATGAAAGCGTCGGCATTCTATTCAAGATGGGGGATATAGATTCAATGAGCGATGCGATCTTGAGGGGCACAGAATCAATTGAAAAAATGAGAAAAAAGGGTGCAGAGGGCAGAAAGCGAGTCCTCGAGAGCTTCACACTCAGATCCAATGCCGAATCATTCGAATCAATATACACGCGGGCAAAGAACAATCCGCCGACCAAGGGAAACTCTTGATTGCTAAACCAGCATCGGAGGCATATGTCTAGCCACGGGAACTTGGATGACATCGGCAGCCCAACAACTGCCGCGAGTGTTGCTATAGTCTCCTTAGTGGTATATCTCGCGCTCTTTTTCTTACAACCAATATTGATGCCACTGGCTATTGCCATACTCCTTTATTTCCTAATTCGCGCTCCTGAGAGGTACCTATTCGAAAGAGTTCAGAATAGTTTCCTGTCATATGCCTTGGTGCTCGGATCAGCAGTCATAGTTGCATATTTGATTTCAGTAGTCCTCTATGACAACCTATCAGAATTTATTGATCAAATTCCAGAGATCAATGCTGCTTTGGATGAAAAACTACAGAGATACTCGGAAGCAGACCTCTATGGCTTCGAGGCAATATTCAGTAGTTCTGAGGTCGTATCAAGGATAGCTTCCCCGGAGAATATTGAGAAATTTGCCATCTCAATACTTGGTTCCGTTGGTAGCTTCATGACAACAATGGGAACAGTCTTGCTATTCTTGGTGTTCCTGATGCTGGAAGAAAAAACTCTGCCAGACAGATTCAAGTCAGCATTTCCAGAATCTTATGAAAGAGTTAGGACAATCGTGGCCAACTCATCGGAATCGATCTCTACCTACGTGATTTCAAAGGCTACCTGCAGCGCGGGACAAGCAGCAGTACTGGCCATACTACTTTCTCCAATCTGCTTCGACATCCCAGGCTGGTTCCTGTTCGGAACGCTATGCTTCTTACTGGACTTCATCCCCGTTCTTGGCGCTCTGCTGGCCACGGTTCCACCAGTGATGATCGGGCTAATAGTGCTCGAACCTGGATCCGCTTTATTGATGGCCCTTTTCCTGGTGGGCAATCAACAATTGTTCGGCTCATTCATTGAACCAAACCTTTCAGGATCAAGGTTGGGAATTTCCCCATTGGTACTTCTTCTGACTGTAATGCTCTCCGCCCAAGTGTGGGGAATAGCCGGAGCGATCATCGGTGTCCCTATCGTGATAATCGTTAGACTTGCACTTGAAGAAGATGAGAGAACAAGGCCAATTGCCATGATGCTTGCTAAGGCCTATGAGGAAGAGTAGCACGTCTGGAAATTATTACCGTGGTTCCATTTGATTTGACCGCCACTTCCTTACCCAATCCCATGTTGCTCTGGCCAAGTGTGCAAAAACCGACTTCTTCGTCATTTAACTCCCATTTCGCCCCAGTAATTGTTATCCTGCTTCTTTCCAAAGCAAAAACAGAGAACTCTTCACCTGATTCGCAAAATATTCTAAACTCTCCAGAGTGGTTGTTGACCCTATGTGCCACCGAATCCTCGAAGTGCATTCTCACTGAAATTTCCGGTGCGGTTTCAACCAAAGAGGCCCAAGCACCCAATGCGTGCCCCAGATTCCCCCCCTCGATCCCTATGACATCAATTTCTGAATAGCCACTAGCCCACAGGTATTCGATTGATTTGGAGAGATCACTGCTCGACTGGTCTGGCAATTCCCTCAAGACCCCCCTTTTCCAATGAGACATATCCACTGAATCCAAGTCACCCAATACCTCCTCGATAGAAATGCCGAATTCTCCAGCTTTGTCAGCCCCGCCATCAACTCCGAAAACTGAAACACCGTCATCAATTACTGAATCAACTACTAATTGGGAAGGAAGCTGACCATTGCACCAAACTACCGCTCTCATCAAAAGCCCTATGCCATTGTAATCTTGCCCTCTCTAATTAGAGAAAAATCATCTAGAGTGACACTGGGATCTTTCATGACCCCCCTAATATGGAAGCCAACGGCAGCAGATCCGCCTATCGCGGTGTTATCACCGAATCCGAAGTATGCAGTTCCCCTAACCACCTGGTCTTCTAGCTTGCTTCCAACGATCCTCGTGGCTCTTGGATTGAGTCCAAAGCCGAATTCCGCGACCGTTCGCACCAAATCCCTCNTGGATCCTCTATTGCTAGCCTTGGCCATTTCAAAAANGGAGTTGACATCATCAGCCGACTCCCCATCGACTCCTGTCACCATCCCACCATCCACAGAAAATGACAAGTCGCCCCCGAGGACAGAACCTTCCCAAGAGCCGTCAATTACTATCCTTCCACTCATTGAACCCTCTAGGGGCAGTACGAATACCCTGCCCGCCGGTAGATTCGANACTTGTCCNGGCCTATTGCAGATCCCATTATCTTCCAGTATCCANCTGGCTCCTATGTTGAAGGTCACATCAGTTCCAGCAGGAGAAGTCACATGCACCTTTCTNCGTCTNCGGAAGTTACTGCCCATTCCACTCATCTCACGCTGNAGCGCATTGTAATCTGCCGTCATCCCTCCACTCTCAAATAACTCAGTTGAAATGCCAGGCATTGAGATNATCCTAGCACCNGCCTTCGACGCATTTGCCCTCGCACGAGTGTGAGTCAGCGAGCTCTGGGTGGCTATCATTATCACCCTATTCTGCCTCATTATTTCACTCACCGGGGCAGGTGGCTCTTTCCCAGGCCTCTGGGNTTTGGGCATCATNACCAGTAGGACCCTATCTGTAACCCTTGCNGCCTCCTCATAGAGCGCCTTGCCAATCGTCGAGGTCTCCGGATCGGTGATTACTAGCACGTCCTCCTCCTTTCTAATTTGCAGACAAGTTCGGACTACTGATCTCGCCGAAGATAGCAGCGACTCACTTACTTCTTCCTCGTCGCCCGAACCAAGTCCAGTTTCCGCGTCCATCGGGTCTCATGCCAAGGATGGCCTAGTATTCATAATCACGCCGGACCGTTTTCAAATTTAGCCAACTATGCCCAATGTTTTCTCCCTATTGGAAATCTCCGCAAAGATGTCCGCGACAAATTCTTCAAGAGGGACGCCATTTCTCTGCTCCCCATTTCTCGCCCTGACCGAGACAGTTCCATTGTTCGCCTCATCNTCTCCTAGGATTAGCATGTAGGCAGGACGCATTTTGCGATGCGTCCTTATCTTCTTTCCGACGGTATTGTCAGAATCGTCAACTCTAACGCGAACACCGGCACTTTCCAGAGAGNCCTTGACAAAATCTGCATGTTCCTTGTGTTTTTCAGAGATCGTTATCACCTGNACTTGNATTGGTGAAAGCCACGTTGGCAGGTTACCAGCCCAATTTTCCAGAAGGAATGCTACGAATCTCTCATGTGTCGACAAAGGCGCNCGATGAATAACGAAAACCTCNCCATTCTCATTTCCCGTTTCATCCATGAATGAAAGCTCGAACCTCTCTTTCGCGGCAAAGTCAAGTTGAATGGTGGCCATGGATTCTTCTCTGCCTATAGCCGTTCGAAATTGTATATCCACCTTCGGTCCATAGAAAGCCGCCTCACCTATTGATTCAATGTAATCAACGCCAAGGTCATCCATTATTTCTCTCAAATGATTCTGAGTGTGCTCCCAGTTTTCTGGTTGATCAATGTACTTGTCTCTCTTTTCCGGGTCCCAGAGGGAGAGTCTGAAGTAGTAGTCATCGAATCCGAATGTCTCATAGTATTCCTTTGCCATATTGATGTTATCTGCAAACTCTTGTGCAACTTGCTCCAATGTACAGTATATGTGGGCATCATTCATTGACAGCATCCTGACCCTTAGCATGCCGGCTAGAGTGCCAGAAAGCTCGTTCCTATACACTGTTCCATATTCTGCTATCCTAATTGGGAGGTCTCGATATGACCGCTTCTTATTCCTGAACACCAAATGGTGCATGGGGCAGTTCATTGCCTTCAGATAGTATGATCCGTCGTCCATCTCCATTGGTGGATACATGCCGTCAGCATAGTGCGGGAGATGGCCACTGGTCTCGAATAACTGTTTCTTGCCCAACACAGGGGTCGTCACTCTGTCATAGCCGTAAGAATCCTCGGTTTCGATAGCGTAACGTTCAATCTCTGACCTGAGAATCTCTCCATTTGGTAGCCACACTGGAAGGCCCTTTCCAATCAGCTCATCAATCATGTAAAGCTCCATTTCCCTTCCAATTTTTTTGTGATCCCTTTTCGCAGCCTCTGCCAACTGCCTTTCCCTTTCCTTGAGGTCCTCCTTGGATGGGTAGCACATCCCGTAAATCCGAACAAGGGATTCCCTATCCCTATCTGCCCTCCAATATGCCTGGCTGGTACTTGTAAGTTTGAACCATCTAAGCTGAGAAGTCGAGGAAACGTGAGGCCCCCTGCATAGGTCAACGAAATCTCCTTGTCTGTAAGCGGAAGATCCCACCTCATCGCCAAGTTTTTCGTCCAAAATCTCTAATTTGAATGGATTTGATTTGAACATCCCCCTCAAGGTCGCGTTGTCATGCTCCTCCCTGATTAGGGGAAGATTCTCTCTGACCAATTCCTTCATCCTTTTTTGAATCATGCCAAGCTCTTCGTCCCCTATTGGGTCCATCATAAAGTCGTAATAGAATCCATTCTCGACCGGTGGTCCGATAGTTGGCTTAGAATCAGGAAACAACTCAGTAACGGCCTGAGCCAAAAGGTGTGCACAACTATGACGGAGAATGTACAAACCAGCTTCAGAATCACCCAATATCGGCTCCAAAGAGCAATCAGAATCTAGAGCATGGGCAAGGTCTCTTTCAATTCCGTCAACCAAGGCAGCTACTGCACCCGATCTTTTTCCATGGACATTTAGGATCACTTCGCCAGCAGTAATGCCAGAGGCGTACTCATGCACCTCGTCCGCAGCAACACCGACTTTAATCATGGACAAACTAACGCCTCCACCCTTCTCGCCATGACTCAACATTATCAAGCACTTGGTCGAATTCACACCGTTCTTGCATCATTCAATGGTGAATTGCGTTCCAGCCACGCCATCTAACATTTCTTCAATATCGTTCAAGGAGCCTATTACTGCCCTTTCGCCAGTCCTGCCTACGAATTCACACGCCGCCTCGACCTTTGGCCCCATAGAGCCCGCGTCAAAATCGTACTGATACATTTCCTCCGGTGTCACATTACCCAGCTTTCTGGCATTGTCGCTTCCCCAGTCGGTGTAAACCCCGTCTGTGTCGGTCGCTAATATCAGTAGTCTTGCATTCAGTTGCCTCGCTAGAAGTGCACTCGCCCTGTCTTTGTCAATAACCACCTCAGCCCCTACTAGGTCACCGTTTTTCCCATACATTGTGGGAATGCCCCCCCCTCCCGCACAAATCACAATTGCACCCTTTTCAAGAAGCCAATGTATTGGCCTGAGCTCAAAGATTCTATGTGGCTCCGGAGACGGAACAACTCTCCTCCAAAGGTCACCGTCCTTTGAGAATCTCCACCCCCTTTCACTGGAAAGCCTTTGAGAATCTTCCTTTGAGTAACCGGGTCCAATGGGCTTAGTAGGGGTCTCGAATGCGGGATCGTCAGGCGCGACCTCAACCATTGTCAATATGGTCGCGAAAGCCGTCTCAGTAGGCATTAGATTCCCCAGCTCTTGCTCGATCATGTATCCAATCATACCCTCCGTTTGTGCGCCAAGTACATCCAAGGGATACTCTTCAACCTCCTCGAATGAAGCTGATTGAAGTGCAAGAAGTCCGACCTGCGGCCCATTGCCATGGGTTATCACGACCTGATGCTTCTTTGCAATGGGTGCTAGAGCTTTGCATGCAATCCTAACATTCTTCCTCTGATTTTCCGCCGTGAGAGGCTCACCGCGGCGAAGCAAGGCATTTCCACCTAGCGCAACCACCACCCTCATGGCACTCCGAGGGCGCATATAGCGATAATAACGACTTCCTCATCGGACAAATATGGTGCGATTGGGCATCCTCGTCAATCCGGACGCCGGTTTGGGTGGCAAGTTGGGGATGAAGGGCAGTGATGGAAAGGCCAGGGAGGCTAGGTCTATGGGCGCCGAGGACCGATCAGGACCAAGAATGGAAGCAATGTTAGAACATTTCTCAAATATTCATAGAGGGGGAAATAGTGACCTTCAATGGTACACCAGCGATGGCAGGATGGGGACTGATTGGCTTCCGAACGATCCTTTGTTCAAAACGATAGAAACCGTACATGCCTCAAATCATGACACTGATTTCCAACATACTCTTGATGCAGTCTCTCAGTTGATTAAGGAAGGAATTGACATTTTGGTCTACGCGGGCGGTGATGGAACTACTAGAGATATCGTCACAGCTTTGAAGGAAAATGGAAAGTCCGGCCTTCCAATCATCGGGGTACCTTCCGGTGTGAAGATGCATTCTGGATGTTTTGCATCCTCACCCAAGGCCGCCGCAGAAGTCCTTTCTGCTTGGATCTCAGGTGATTTACTAGTTTCCAGCACAGAGGTACTTGATTTGGATGAGGATAAATATCGCTCTGGAACTTGGGCCATCCGTCTCTTCGACGAGGCCATGACACCCAATTCGCCAAGATGGATGCAAGGCTCCAAGGAATTAATTGAAGCGAATTCCGAGGAGGAAATAATAGAAGGCCTAGCCGAACACATTGAAGAGTCATTGGTAAAAGATGGAAGATTGATCATTTGGGGTTCAGGGGGGACTCTTGGGAGTATAGGGAAAAAGATCGGTTTCGACCTGACAACCTTGGGAATTGATGCTACCAGGGAAGGGGAATTGATTGGCAGCGATCTAAATGAGAGTGGGTTGATTGCCATGTTAGAATCAAACGAGGCCCCAGTAACCCTACTTCTTTCACCAATGGGTGGGCAGGGGTTTCTGATAGGAAGGGGAAACCTTCAGCTATCCCCCAAAGTCCTAGGAATGATCGGGATAGAGAACATTTTGGGCGTTGTCACACCAGCAAAGCTACTTTCCGTAAGAGCCCTGAGGATTGAAACTGGAGATGACAAATTGGACTCAAAATTCTCCNAAATGCGTTATCTCAAGGTNCTCCANGGTTACAGGACNACTAGGGTCCTACCAATAGTGGTGGATTAGATCTCTATCCCACTGGCAGCCATCAGCAAGCCTAGGAATGGGGGGCTGGGCCTCCCNGGTCTGGATTTGAACTCAGGGTGGAATTGNGTTCCCACGTAATATGGGTGCCCATCAAGCTCCATAATCTCGCAGCGCTCACCTGTCTCGTCTTTACCTACGTAAATCAAACCCNGNNCCTCTATTTNCTCAATCAATTCCGGGTTCACCTCATACCTATGCCTATGCCTCTCATCAACGTGTTCAACATCGCCGTAAAGCCTACGAATTTTACAATCTTCCACCAAGAAAGGGGTNGGCTTGGTGCCTAGTCGCATAGTNCCTCCCATGTGTGTCTTTGAGATTTCTGGCATGAAAACAACCGCCGGATTGGGAGTTTCCTCATCGAACTCTGTAGAATTTGCAGCATTCAGCCCGAGCACATTCCTACAGAANTCTATGGTAGCGACTTGTAGGCCCAGGCAAACTCCCAGATAAGGGACCTTTTCCAATCTAGCGTGCTCTGCTGCCTTTATCTTACCCTCAATCCCTCGAATTCCAAATCCACCNGGGACGAGAATTCCATCAGCCNCCTTTAGNAAATCCCATGCCTTCGCATGAGATTCTGGCGACGAGTCCTTTGCATCATCATCTAGATCCGANGACTCAATCCAATCAATTACCAGCTTTCTGTTTACACTGAATGATGCATGCTGCAGTGCTTTGATTACGCTAAGGTACGAGTCCGAAAGATCAGTGTACTTCCCAGCAACTGCGATATGAACCTCTTCCGCATTTTCCAATGTATCTACATGATCGGCCATTTCTTTCCATTCCTTGAGGAATGGCCTTTTCTTTGGAATGTCAAATGAAAGAGTTTTTGCTAGAAGCTCCGTAACTCCCTGCTCCTCAAGCATAATCGGAACCTGGTAAATGTTTGATACGTCATGTGCCGAAATTACAGCTTCTGGCGAAACATGGCAGAATGCTGACAGCTTTTCCCTCGTTTCATGCACCAATGGATTCTTGGACCGACAAACTAGCATGTGTGGAATAATCCCCAAACTTCGGAGATCCTTCACAGTGTGCTGTGTCGGCTTAGTCTTCTGCTCTCCAACCGGACCCATCACTGGAATTAGGCTAACATGCACGAAGCAAATGTTCTCCTTGCCAACTCTGAACTGGAATTGCCTCAGCGCCTCGATAAATGGCGCACTCTCTATGTCTCCAACAGTCCCACCCAATTCGATNACGCACGCATCAGGNGATTTGCCATTNCCGTCGCTGGCAGTGTGCCCAACCNTCTCAATCCAATCTTGAATCTCATTCGTNATGTGTGGGATGACTTGAACAGTCTTGCCCAGGTAATCCCCNTTCCTCTCCTTTTCGATTACATTCCCATACACCTTCCCAGTCGTGATATTATTTTCACTAGTTAGGGAAATGTCGAGGAATCTTTCGTAATTTCCTAGGTCCAGATCAACCTCCCCGCCATCATCTAGGACAAATACCTCGCCATGTTCGAACGGCGACATTGTTCCCGCATCGCAGTTTAGGTAAGGGTCAATCTTTACAGCAGTTACTCGCAGTCCAGCGCTTTTTAGTAGAACGCCAATACTACTGGCCGTCACACCTTTGCCCAATCCGGAGAGGACTCCACCCGTTACGACGACATACTTCATCTCATCAACGGGGTCTGAAGCCCTTGCGNCTCGCATATCAACATTGGCACTGCGCNCGATCATAATCTTGCTTTATGTTCAAGTATCGCCAAATATACCGCTGCCTGTGACGAGACATGGCGATGGAAGAATCCTCGTCACTGGTGCTTTGGGCCAGATTGGTACAGAATTGGTGGTGGCACTAAGGGAGAATTTTGGCAACGAATCAGTTATTGCAACTGACATTAGACAGCCACACGACCATACTCTNTGCAAAACTGGNCCATTCATTTCATTGGATGTTTTAGATAGGGACTCNGTGATTCAAACCTGCATAGACAATCAAGTCGGATCAATTTACCATCTCGCTGCNATCCTTTCAGCAACAGGGGAGAGGAATCCGGAGCTTTGNCGAGAAGTGAATATCGGGGGCACAACTTCTATNCTNGATGCAGCAAGNGAGATCGGCCTAAGGGTCTTCTCTCCCTCATCGATTGCCGTATTCGGCCCAGACGCCCCAAAAAAACCCGGCCAACATGTCGAACTAAACCCCACCACGGTATACGGGGAAACCAAGGTCATCGGNGAGAGGCTAGCTAGGGAATACTGGGANAATTTCCAAGTAGACACAAGAGGAATNAGGTACCCTGGACTAATTTCTTACAAGGCCCCAGCAGGNGGCGGAACTACCGACTATGCGGTGGAGATTTTTCACGCTGCGGTCAACGAGGGCCACTATCGTTGCTTTGTCAGACCAGATACTCGTCTACCTATGCTATACATGGATGACGCAATTAGCGCCACTATTGCCCTTATGGGGAATGAATTTGACCCATTGCCCGCCCATTGTGGTGGTTACAACATAACTTGCCTTTCATTCACAGCCAAGGAGCTAGCAGACGCCATAACCGAGAGAATTGAGGGATTTACATGCGAATTCNAACCCGATATTAGGCAGAATTANGCCGACTCTTGGCCGGATTCCATCGATGGATCCTTGGCAGAGAAAGAATGGAATTGGTCTCCTGAGTTCGACTTGGGAAGNATTGTAGACNCAATGCTGAACGGAATCTNCANTAATCAGTCTTGATNNTCTCCCAATTCATNGTTCCAATCAGGNGTTCCAATCTCTGTCTTAGCCCAAAGTATGTCATCAATCCTTAGTACGCTTATTGCAGCCTCTGACGCACCTGAAAGCGAACTNGTCACAACAAATAGCGAATCTAGGANTCCNGCCTCCCACATATCGACGCTCTTGCATAATTCGAGGTCAAAGCCAATCCAAGGACCATTTTCATTTTGCTCCGCGCTTAGCGACAACAAAACATCCACAGGGTCCCTACCCGAATTCTCGGCCAAGACTCTTGGAATGGACTCCAAAGCCGATGCGAAAGCCTCAATCGCCAATTGCTCCCTATTTGCACAGCTCAGGGCAAAAGACCTCAGGTATCTAGAGAGGTGCGCATACGACGCACCTCCTCCCGGGAGGACATCGGGGTTCCTAATTAGTCTATGAGCGACTCCTAGGCCATCATCGAAGATTCTAATTCCCTCTTCCCTAATCGTCTT
>PBUX01000017.1 GCA_002728565.1 Methanobacteriota archaeon
CGACGGCAACGGCAGCATCGGATGGGGCGAGTTCTGGGACCTCAACGTGGTCGATGGACTGATCCCATGGGACGCAGCTCAGCCCGAGTGGTACCCGGATTGGCAGATGTGGGACGCGTTCCCGATGAATGCAGCGGAGTCCAGCGACTTCGACATGGACGGAATCGGCGACAACGAAGACAGCGATGACGACGGCGATGGCGTGAACGACCTGAACGACTCGTTCCCCTACGATCCGTTCGAGTGGGCCGACCTTGACGGGGACGGCATCGGGGACAACAGCGACAACGACACCGACGGTGACGGAATCGACAACGACCTCGACCAGTTCGACAACGACGCAGGCGCATCCACCGACACAGACAACGACGGAGCCGACGACTCAACGGACAACGATGACGACAACGACAACGTACCCGACTCTGAGGACGCCTTCCCGCTGAACCCAAGCGAGTGGGCCGACAGCGACGGCGACTGTGGCACCATACTGCCAGAGGACCAAGACGGCACATCCGGTGACGGATGTGGTGACGAGTCTGACACTGACGACGACAACGACGGCGTCATTGACACCCTCGACGCGTTCCCGAAAGATGCCTCAGAGACGGTAGATACGGATGGCGATGGAGTCGGTGACAACTCGGACACGAACATCGACGGAGACAACTACCCGAACGGGCTTGACGCCTTCCCGTATGACAGCACCGAGTGGCTGGACACGGACGGCGACACAGTTGGCGACAACGCCGACTGCGACGACGACGGCGACGGATACGATGACATGGACCCTCTTTGTGGAGGCACCGATGTCTTCCCGCTGAACCCAGCTGAGAACTCTGACATGGACGGCGACGGCGTTGGCGACAACACGGACACCGACATGGACGGCGACGGCGTTGACAACAGCCTAGACGCGTTCGAAGCGGACGGGTGCGCCTCCGTGGACACCGACGGAGACGGAATGCCCGACTCCATAGCGNCCNAATGCGCAACCGGCGNCAGTGACCTCACAGAGGACACCGATGACGACGGCGACGGCGTCTCCGATGCCGACGAGAACGANTGCGGTACGAACAGCAAGTCGCCTACTTCGAAGCCATCTGACTTCGATGGCGACGGGCTNTGCGATGCNAAGGACACCACGGACAGCCGGTCCGACGCGGACAAGGAGCTCAATGCCCAGACGGATCCCGGATTCACTCCAGGATTCCCGTCCTTGGTGGCCGTTGTCTCACTCATGGGCGCTGCCCTGATGGGACGCCGCAAGGAAGACTGAGTAATCAGCCAAACATAACCCCGGGCCGGGTGTCACCCGGCATCCGGCTCGGGGCCAAAACCCAATGATGATAAGTGACCTGCCNAGCATCGGTCCATGCCAGGGACCACACGGGCCGAGATAAGGACCCTGAAGGTCGGCAGGTACGTTGCTATCGACGATAGCGCCTACAAGATTCTTAGCATGTCCAAGTCAAAGCCAGGGAAGCACGGCTCAGCGAAGGCACGCATCGAGCTCGAGGACATCTTCACCCGTCAGAANCGCTCCCACGTCGGGACCGTCACGGACACCATTCAGATCCCCATCATCGAGAAGGGATCAGCCATNATNACACACATCGAGGGTAGCGAGGTCCATGCCATGGACAACAAGACCTACTCGAACCTGATACTTCCATCAGAGGATGGCATGAACCTGCAGTCCGGCGGAGAAATCCAGTGGATGGAGGCAATGGGCAGGTACAAGATCAGCAGGGACCATTGAACTCCCCTTTCAGCCNCCGGGNNCCGATCTCACGAGTGAAGTATAAGCGCGAATCTACNGCCCTCGTGGTAGGATGTCCGAAGTAGACCGCTCAGCTTACCGCCAGCCTGTAACNGCCTCCGGCCTGGAGGCCATAGAGCGCGGAACTCTAACTTGGTTGGACGAGGACATGTACAANAACCTCAACACGGGACTCTTGGAGCAGTACCTCGAGGAGAAGAACCTACAAGACTCGTTCGAGATAAGCCACTGGGACACCAGGAAGGTGCTGATCGGGGTTCTGATAGGAGCTGTGTTCAGTGGCGTCACAGCCTACATCGGCCTGAAGATAGGACTGGCAGTTTCGGCAGCTTGGTATGTGGCATACCTGCTGGGAATGGCCCTNCAATGGTCCCCATCCGAGGTNAACATATCGACCAGCGCCACCACGGGGGCCACGCACGCNTCCACTGGTTTCATCTTCACATTCCCNGCCATCTTCTTGCTGGCCTACTCTGATGACTACAAGGTCGGGGACGGCCACCTCCTCACCTCGGTGGATACGCTCAATCTCGCATTCGTGGGGATAATAGCCTCAATGTTCGCGGGGTTCCTCGGTGTGATGTACTTCATCATATTCAGGAGGGTTTGGTTGGTGGAGGACCCCCTCCCCATGCCGGGCTTCGAAGCCACTTTGAAGATGCTCGACATCTCCTCAGACGTCAGTGCCGGCTCAGCGGAGGCAGCACGCGAGTCACTCAAGACAGTCGGCCTCTGGACCGTGATGACGATGGGCTTCATGTTCGTCATCGACTACCCCATACGATGGTCGAAAAAGCTAGCAAACATGCCCAGCAGCATCGCAGACTGGNTTGCCGAGACTCTTTCCCTGGGTAGTTGGGGNTTGGCATCCGTATACACGGAAAGGTGGTTCCACCAGCCGACTAAGCTGGATCCAGAGGGATTCGCCCCAAACAACGGCATAACCACCTACGATCAGGGAAACCCCCTTTCATACACATTCCTGGGGATAGAGCTCAGCCCAACCCTCTTCGCGATAGGGTGGTTCATGAAGTTCAGAGCGGCCCTGCTCGTCAACCTAGGTGCCATCCTCGCTTGGTTCTGGATCATTCCACTAGTAGTTCTTCAGGACGTCCCGGTCTACGACCCAGAGCTAGGNGTCTACATCAACATCACCGAGTACGGAGACCCGTCATCCCAGCCATACTACCCGATCGTCCAGTGGAAGGCATTCGGCTCAATNGTACGCATCGTGGCAATCGGAGCCATCCTCGGAGGGGGCCTTCTTGGGCTACTGAAGATGACGCCGGTATTCGCCGGTATATTCGGNGACATAGTCCAGGCTTTCTCTGGAGAGAAAGGGGACGAATTCGTCGAGGGAAAGGGATGGTACGAATGGCCGNTATACCATATCCCAATCTTCATGGCNATCTCATTTTTCGCAATCACGCTTATTTTCGTTATAGGCGGCTACCCNGTCATCCCCTCCCTAATATTCTCCGTGNTNCTTCTTTCGACCACCTTCCTCCTGGGGGCAATAGCAGTCAGGGTGATGGGCGAGACTGGGATAGAACCGGTCTCGGGCACCTCTTTCATAGTGCTCCTGATGCTCCTTCTGGTTTTCCTAAACACGCCAACGGGACTGAATAAGGAGGAAGCGGTTCTGATGGCACTGGTCGGCACCACCGTCTTCGGGTCCGCCATAAGCATGAGTGGCACNGTAGTCGGGGACTACAAGAACAGCCTGTACATAGGAAATCGGCCATACCATATCTCGAAGGGGAACATCATGGGTGTCGTACCGGGCGCAATCCTCGGGGCGGGAGTCGCAATCTTCCTCTCGCAGCTGCTGGCGACAGGGAAGATCGACCTGCTCGCCCCACAGGCAAACGCATTCGCCTATTTCACCACAATCCTAGCAGAGGGNCAGGGTAATTGGAGNGCCTTACTGATCGGCGTCGCATTGGGCGCATTCGCGGAGTGGGCNACGGGAATGGGGACCTCATTCGGTCTTGGGATGTACCTGCCAACCCCTGCGACATTCCCAATGCTGATTGGAGGGGGTTACAGGTCTTGGTGGGAGAATCGAAGATTGAAACCCATCGTNGAGGAAGTNCGCTTGAAGGAGGGAGGGGCCGCGGCAGAGAAGAAAAGCGCCCAAATGCTACTATTNACCTTCATGATCGCAGCAGGCGCATTGACAGGCGAGGCATTCTACGGAGTTGAGTCCGCGGTCCTAGCTGTNGTTGACGACTCATTCAAAGACTTTGGTTGGTGGCCAGTAGCCCGCCTCCTAAGNTTCCTGGTGATCAACGTGGCACTCGGTGCACTGATCTACATCCTATTCAGCAAGGCTGGCATAATTGGCGGCAAGGGCGACGAAAGAGGGAGCGACAAGGGCGGCCAAACGGTATTGGATGCCGAGCTGGCGGATTAGCATGGCAAGCGAAGAAACTGCAACCCCACCATGGTCATGGGCTTTGCTGGGTGTAGCTGTCATTGCCGTCTCAAGCGCTGGCATTGTCCTCCAGGAGATGAGGGAGGTACCCCCTCTGCTGAGAGCCTCATGGAGGATGCAAGGCACATCTCTGGTCCTCCTTCCCGGCTTCATATACCAAGCAAAGAAACACGGCATGGGGGNTTACACACTCAGGGATGCTGCCATCATGGCCATATCTGGCCTCTTCTTAGCCGCCCATTTCGGAAGCTGGGTGTGGTCCTTGGATCACACAAGCCTTGTTCACAGCCTTCTNTTTGTCACTGCTCACCCCCTCGTCGTCGTGGCGATAATGCCATTTTTCGGGTCCACCGTCCGNAGGGGGCATTTCACTGGGGCTGCCATNGGATTTACCGGCGCTGCTATCACGCTACTGGATGTGGGNAAGGGGGGNAACGTCTCNCTAATTGGCGATTTAGCAGCATTCCTCGGAGCAATCACTGTCGTTGGATACCTAATGGCAGGACGTCACCTTCGTTCAGAGAGGGAGATGCCCATCTTCGTCTACGCATTCCCTGTNACTCTTCTTGCAGGAATCTCACTATCTCTCTCATCCATTGCACTGGAGGGGTCTTCCATAAGCTCAGCCTTGCCCGAAGCCAGCATCATTGGTTGGTCAGACGCTTCCTGGATCGCATGGGTCGCCTACCTCTCTTTCGGCCCAGGGCTGTGCGGACACACTGGCATCAATACAGTACTTCGCTGGATTCCCCCTATTGTCGTCTCCATTACCCTGCTTTTCGAACCNGTGATAGGGGCCATCATCGGCTGGATNTGGACGGGCGANGCGACTATNGGCGCTTACACGGTGATCGGCGGCACACTNATGATCGCNGGCGCGACCCTTGTTACCATAGAGGAGAACGCGGCAGAGTAGGGCAATGCCACTAGCAAGAGTCCAAGAAGTGATGTACAAGAGTTATGCATGAATGCCCTTGAAGCCACAAATCCCCCAAAGAGACCCTATCTAAATCCCCAAATGGGGGGCTCCCGCCCTCTTCCATTGGTAAGTCATCAGATAGGAAAAAGCCCATCTTCCCTTCATTCTTTAGCTCAGAGGCTGGGGAACCCATAGCGTCCATCAAGTAGCATTTGAAACCGTCATTCAACCACTCAGAAAGAGTTTGGAAGGCATCTCCACCAGAATGGTAAATCCCTCTCGAGCATTGGGCATAGTGGCCAATNGGNGGTATCTCNGTTTTGATTACCGACTTAATCTGGCCAGCGATCGATCTTTCGTCAGGCCTAACTCCTGCTAGCTCGCNACCATCGAACACGATCCTTCTTGGAAGGCCGCCACCCCCCATCATATGCAGGACTATCTGGGTATCTTTTCTGATTCCATGAGAGATGAAGAGCGCAGAATTTACCGCCCTAGCCAGTACGTCGGTCCTACCACCCGAACCCGGCAGGTCATTGAGGTTCAATTGACCGCTGCTGGGGGCCCTGTGGCCAATTATGGCGAATCTCCTCTGCAGGGAATCACCCCATTCCGAGGTCTTCGTCGAAGTTTAGCATTGATTGCATCTGCCGCCTCATCTTCCTATCGCCCCTGATNCCCTTCATCATCTTCCGACTCTTGTTCCACTGGGTNAGGAGCTCCTTCACGGTTTTTTCATCNCTGCCAGAACCTCTGGCTATCCTACGGATCCTGCTAGATTTGAGAATAAGCGGATTATCTTTCTCCTCTTGGGTCATTGAGTCCATCACGACCCTAAACCTCTCTAGGTTAGACTGCATCTGCTTCTTCTGAGCAACACTCATACTCCCCATACCTCCAAACATGGTGTCAGGTAGGTGGGAAAGGACCTTGTCGAGAGTGCCGATCTTACTCATCATTTCCATCTGCGCGTACATGTCAGTTAGGCTGAATCTACCTGACATTAGCCTCTGAGTCAACCTCAAGGCTTCTTGCTCGTCTAAGTCGTCAGGAGCCAGGTCGATCAAGCCTTTGATATCGCCCATGCCAAGCAGCCTTGAGATGAATCGGTCAGGCTCAAACTTCTCCAGATCGCCGATCTTCTCCCCTTCTCCGACGAAAACAATGGGGGCACCTGTGCTGGCTACNGCACTCAGNGCNCCACCACCNCTTGCAGTCCCGTCAAGCTTGGTGACTATCGTGCCAGTTACTCCGACCAACTCATGAAATGTAGATGCNACATCCCCTGCAGACTGCCCAACCTGTGCATCGATAACTAGGAAACTCTCCGTCGAATTCGCCAATGAGGCTATCTCCACTAGCTCTTCCTTCAATTCCCCATCCAAGCTATCCCTTCCAGCAGTATCGATAATTACCACATCAGAAGNCCCCATTTNCTTCAGGCCATTCTTTACAATNGTCTTTGCATCACTTGTTTCTGGCTCACCGTAGACTGTTACTCCAGTTCCTTCGAGCATCTGGCTTAGTTGTTGGAAGGCCCCTGGGCGGTGGACATCCGCCTCAATGACCGACACCTTTGCTCCATGATTCCTCCTCCACCACTCAGCTAGTTTTGCTGTCGTGGTNGTCTTTCCCTGCCCATATAGGCCAACCATGAGTATAGTTTGGTTGTGGGGTATGATCGACCTAGGGGCGCCCAAAATCCTCACTAGCTCTGAGTAAATTAGATTCATTGCTTGGGTTTCCAGTTTCAAGCCTGGCCTAGGCTCGTCTTCGAGCATCCGCCTTTCTATCCTCTCTGTGATTTCCTTTGCCTGTCTGACATTAAAATCGGCTTCTAGTAGGGCCTTCCTCAANGATCTACTCACTTCATGAATAGTTTCTTCATCCGCCTTCCTCTTCCCCTTTAGGAGTCCTACTGAACCCAGTATCCTGCGCTTGAATCCCTCGAGGGCCACATACATCCGCCTCAATGGTGGCGTTTGAACATTCTCAGAAGCGTGCCCCTCATATCCCATCGGCCATCGCAAGTCATGGCAGCCACCATCCCGATGCTTCACATGCAGGCCGCTTTCGCCATCAGCATCCTAGGAATTTACATTGGATGGAGGGGAGTAATTGCAAAAATGACGGGTTTCTATGACCTAACTGGAGCNGTGAAGTACCTCCTATTCGGCATAGTCTCAGGGGTNTTGCTCGCTCTTGCAGTCGATCAGCTGATTTTATTGACAATACTGGATGAATCAACTACTTCAGGTATTGCCGTACCACTGGGGACTCTATTCACACTATCACTGCTCATTTCAATCCTAGAATCTTCTTTCACACTTTTTTTGTTGGGCAGGCCCAGCGTCCTACCNATCCGGGCGTCACCCCCATTTGGNTGGGCACTTGGACTCGGCATCGGCTCAATGCAGTCAGCCTACCTTATCGTCAGACTCTTCGATCCAGAACTCAGCCAATTATCATCAATTGCCGGATTTAACGTTCTTTCAGTTTTTCTGGCCTTAATCATCTCAATTCTTTCCAGCATCGGGCATGCATTGCCTTCAAGCTGGCAGGGTTACAGGTTATTGGANGGNGAGAGGATCCGGCCAATAGTTTACTCTTCGTTNGCTAGGTCNCTCGTCTGTCTAACGCTNGTACTCTCANTATTTAACCCACTTTTCGTCCTTCTAGTCGCACCTTTTGCNGTTTTNTTCTGGTTCAGTGCACAAGAGAGGTGGCTCCCATCTGGATTAACCCCTGCAGCGAGACAGGCATATCGGCGGACNATTAGGCAGGCAGGAATCAACAGGGACAGGGCAGAGGGCAGAATAAGAGGGCAGGCCGTAGAAAGCGAAGAATAGNGTCAAAATAGCCCTNAATCCCTATTTTCATCTNGTGCGCAGGATTATATTNGACTCGNNTATTCAAGATACATAATGCGAGTGATTATCGCAGGGGCCGGTGAAGTCGGCCGGGGGGTCGCGGCTGCCCTTAGGGGCGAGAGGAGGGGCGTTGCCTTGATCGACCCGGATCCCAATGCAATTAGNGACTCCCAGTCTCTGGACTGCCTTCTGGTTACTGGAAGCGCTCTTTCGCGCGATTCTCTCATCAGAGCTGGNATTAGCGATGCAGAAATNATTGTTTTCGCCACAAANAATGATCACGTCAATGTCCTTGGCTGTGCNTTTGCAAAACGGGTCTTCAGTGAAAAGGTGGTCGACAGGACAGCATCGGGGCTGNTTACCATTGCCAACATTAGGGATTCAGACATTGTCGATCCAAATATCGGGGCAGGGCCCCTTGGAGACTGGGCAAGAACCAATTTCGTGGTCTCACCTTCTGAGGAAGTGGTGAATCAACTCACTTCAGGNTTGGTTTCACCATCTTTGTCGGACATCATACCCCTTGGCGATAATGCATGGATAGTACAGTCCTCAGTAACTGAGTCATCACCTGTCCTTGGGATGCCGATAAGCTCCGTGTTCTCCGATGACGATGGGCCCGGATATCCTCGAATAATTGCGATGAAGGGGGGTGAGGGAANGGGNCGAATAACCAATGGCAGTGAGACTATCGAGGAGGGGGACTCACTGGTATTTGTCACTGGATCTACACGNTTCTTTTCNGAGATCTCGAGATTGGTCGGNGATTCTTCTACCGAGATGCCAGAGAGGCCATCGGTAGCCATCTTCGGCGCTACCGATTTTGGCAGCAGGATAGCTGGTCACTACCTAGAGTTGGGCTCCAGCGTAGTAATAATTGAACCAGATCTTGATACCGCAAATTCTGTTGTAGGNTCCAAGATCGGAATAAGCAAGCGACTAGATGTAATCCACGGGGATCCCCAAGACGAAGAACTCCTCAGGGAACTGGCAATAGAGGACCACGATATTGCTATAGCGACCCTCGGGGATGACAACATGAACATCTCCATTTCTATGCGCGCATTCGACAAAGGGGTCTCAAGAACCGGCTTGATACTGAAGGACAGGGCCCTCGTTGAGGTCATTCAGAGAATTGGCCTCAGGCCCGTTAGNAAGAGAAGGGTTGCCATCAAGTCAATACTGAAGGCCATCCACATGCACGTGCCCGGCCTCTACGAACCCATCCCAAGGATCCCCTCCTTGGTCTCNATGTCAGCCGAGATCGCCNCTGAAAGCGAATTCGTCGGGAAATTATGGCAAGAAGCCANACAAAAACTGANCGCTCAGTTGGTAATGCTNGAGAGGATCGATNACGATGGAGGGGTGCAGACCCTATCNGAGAATGAAATAGACACTTTGGAAGNGGGGGACAGAATATACCTGATACTGGAAATTGATGAGGTAAGCAAGGTAGAAGACCTGCTGCGGAGTTAGTATGCGCTGGGAAGTAGTAGCGCTAGTCCTGGGGTGGACGATCGGACTTATTTCCATCCCACTTGCAATTATCGCCCTCTACAGCTTCCTTCTGGAAGGCCCGGAGGATGCGTTGAGGACCTATCTTGCACCAATTATTTTCTCCGTTTCTGTCGGATATCTNTTGATTTCCAATTCCGGTGCCGATGCATCAAGCAGAGTTCGAGATAGNGAGGCGTTTGCATCAGTAGCCTTGGGTTGGATCCCCGTAGTCATTGTCGGGGCGATGCCATTTTGGCTCGGAGGGATGTTCCACGGGCCTTTTGGAGNCCATTGGTCCCCTGGTAGCGATTATTCCCTGTCTGCAATCTTGCTCGGCCTTCTTCACTCATGGTTCGAATCAATGTCGGGNTTCACAACTACTGGGGCCTCCCTGATAGANCCCTCAACAAGCCCGGTTTGCGGGGGAGAATTCGATGGCGACTGCGTGTCAAGTCAGAGAAAGAGCCTGATCTTGTGGCGCTCCACNTCCCAGTGGCTGGGNGGTATGGGNGTNATTATGCTGGGACTGCTCATTTTCTCAAGAGCCCTAGGAGGGGGGATGGCTTTGGCAAAGGCAGAGCTAACGGGCCCCACGGTGTCGAATCTTGGAACAACTTTGGAGAGCACTGCTAGGAGGCTATGGGGGATTTATGTCGGCTTGACAGCAATCGAGATGATTCTTCTGTTTC
Organism: Methanobacteriota archaeon; assembly: GCA_002728565.1. Taxonomy (GTDB): domain Archaea; phylum Thermoplasmatota; class Poseidoniia; order Poseidoniales; family Thalassarchaeaceae; genus UBA36. The sequence continues at coordinate 10,193 of PBUX01000017.1, forward strand.
AGTTCACAGAAATGGGCCTTTTTGATTCGGTTAACTACTCTCTAACAACAATGCCGTCAGGNGGTTTCGGAACTTCTGATGGTGGTATAATGGATTTNGATGATGCAATGGTGGAGACAATCATCATGGTGTTCATGCTACTGACCTGCATCAACTTCACCCTACTTTATTTCGCCTTCGCTGGGAGGGCAGAGGAGGTATGGAAGGATGAGGAACTTCGCACGTACCTATTGATTATCCTGGTCGCTTGGCTAGCAATGGCGTTCAACCTCTTCAGATCGACCGACTATGGTTTCNTTGAATCGGTTAGNCACNCAATATTCCAATCGATATCAATTTCCAGCACAGGNTACTCNAGTGCAGATTTCTCAAAATGGCCGGTTTTCAGCCAATTCGTATTGCTTCTATTGATGATTGTCGGGGCAAGTGCTGGATCTACTGGAGGTGGTCTGAAGGTTCTCCGAATCCGTATAGCTTTCGAATTGGCGAAGAGGGAGGTCATCAAGATCATCCGTCCAAGAAAGGTTGTTGCTATCAGGTTCAACAAGGAGGTAGTCAATGAGGAGAAGGTCTGGCTAATTTTGGGCATGGTGAGCTCATGGATGGTTTTAGTCACCGCCTCTATGCTNACCATCTCTTTCCTGGAACCGAATCTACAGATGACCGATGTACTTTCAGTCTCAATTTCCCTTTTNGGAAACACAGGACCGGCTCTGGGTTCGTTCGGACCCGTAGATGCAGCTTCGACATGGGCGGATCTGAGCGTAATATCCCTGTTTGCATCTACCATTTTGATGTGGTTGGGACGTCTTGAATTGCTAACCGTCCTAGTGCTCCTTCATCCGAAAACATGGGAATCGGACTAGCTGAAGCCATCNAGAGTNGTCTGCGATCCTTCGCTTTCAANTGGTTCATCCGACTCACTATGGTTCTCTGGGACTCCNGANTCCTCTTTTCCATNNAAATTCTCGATTATTGATGAAGCAATCTTGCTTGACTTGGGTATTCCATGAAGTGCTAGGTGGTCTTCAACGGCCAGACCAATCTTCTTTGCCACTGAGAAATCATTTGGGTCCCCTCCGAGCTCATCGTCATGGACTGCCAGAAGATTTGGCCAAAGGTCCTCCCTTGTTGATGCCTTGTTGTTGCCAAGCATCTCAGCCATCCTATCTACTACCTGACCGGTCCTCCATGACTCTGAACCCCTTCTTAGGAAATCAGGATATCCCACGTAAATTTTCGAGTTGCCCCCATCTTCTAGCAGCGTCACTGCCGCTTGAGAAGGGATGGAAGAACCCCAGTACCAGGATCTGAATGCGCGATTTCTAAATTTTGTAGCTAGAGCCGCATCTGCCTTGCACATCGCAGGGCTAATTCTAGCAAGGGATGAATTGCTCCCTACTGATTGATTGTTCCATNCTATCCAAGCAAGCATTTCATCTGGATCCTTGTCGGATTGCATCAATATTCTGGAAGACTCAGATCCCGATCCGCTTTGGTACATCTCACTGAGGGCCTTGAAGACGTTTACCTGGGAGTCCCTTATCGCGACTTCCTTCAGTCCCATTATGTCAGACTTCTCAAGATGCCCAGACTTAGTTGCGCACAATGCCTCAAGATCCCTGACCAGCGCTCTTAGGTCCCCGGGATTACCTCCNACTAGAATTTCAATTGCCTCCGGGTCAATGGAAACCCCCACTCTATCGAGTATGCTCAGCGCAACACTTCTCATTTGCTCATGCGCAACCCTGTCAAAGATGATATTCTCGGCCAATCTAAGGACCCTGTCCCTATTTGCCCTCCAGCTCGAGCCGCTGCCCCATAGTCGCATTGGNTCATTGCATGTCATTATCACAGGCTGATTGCTAATCCTGAGGAGATTTAGCAGCTCTGCCTTTCCTCCGGAATCCCCCTTCATTGCNGATTTATCCTCATCCCTTGAGATTATTGCNCTCTCAACCCTTTCNTCAGATANCTTGGCAAAGCCCCCACTTAGATGGTCCACTTCATCAAGAAGAATCAAGGTTCTTTGGGAGNCNCCCCCTTTCTCGAAGCTGCCCAGNGAAACATGCTGAGACCCNCTAGTTGCAGAAGTTCTTATCGCAGCAGCGTTCCTTTGTTCGGAGGCGTTCATCTCAAGAATATNCCATCCCCTTTCCTTCGCTATGGCAAGAGCAATCGTCGTTTTTCCCACGCCAGGTGGGCCTGAGAGTAGCAAACCCCTCTTCTTGGGAACTCCGTTATTCCACGAGTCCAACCATCGAATAACCTTGTTTATTTTCTCTCCATTTCCCATCATCTCAGCTGTCGTATCAGGCCTGAATCTCTCAGTCCAGTCTACTTCATTGACATCTGCCACGACTTTAGTCTAGGTAGACACCACATCAAGATTGGCCTAGAAAAGCACGTCANTGGTTCCCTTGGCAATACTCTCCAGAAGCGGACCNAATTCGGTCCGAACCTGCNTCTGGTCGTCCCTTCTTCTCACAGTAACCGTCCCGTCTTCAATGGANTCGTGATCTATCGTAATGGCCCATGGGACCCCAATCTCATCCGCTCTAGCGTATCTCCTTCCAATGGACCTGCTTGTGTCCAATTCAGCCCTCAATCCAGTTATCGAAACCAGTGATTGATAGATCTCACGAGATAAATCGCCCATTCCGTCTTTATCGAAAAGTGGGAGAACAACGATGTCGATAGGCGCAACTGCTTCAGGAAGTGAGAGTATAGTGTAATTCTCNCCCCCCTTCTCCATTTCTTTGAATCCATGATCCAGGATGTGCCAGATGATACGGTCAATTCCAAATGCGGGCTCAATTACATGAGGGGTGAAGAACTCACCNTGGATGGTTACGTCTTCNACTCTCCTCTCAAACATTTCAGCAGTAACTTCGACCTCNGAGCCATCTTTCAGCTTCAGATTAAATGGGACATCTTTTNGGGCCANGGCCATCTCNGATAGGGCTTCAGAGACAGCAGCAGCCCTTTGCTTGAATACTGGCCCCACGACAGCCCCTATGGGGGAGAGGATCTCTCTGTTCTCGCTCCTCGGCTCTTCGAACTTCCTCCATCCCCTAAGTTGCCCGGAACCAGATCCAACTTCATGCGANTCCAGGTCATGGCACGTTCTATTTGCTATTCCTACGACCTCGACCCAACCATACTCGCCATGAAGCTCACAATCCCAGCAGTCAGCAGCATAGTGNGCCATTTCTGTGCTGGCATGTTGNCTGAATCGCATCTTGCTCTGGTCTATNCCTACANTAACCAGGAACTCATGAGTCATTGCAATGAACCATGCAACAGTTGGATGCTTCACTATTCCTTCANGCCAGGCATCTGCGATGCTCATGGCAATTTCACTNGNNTTGCCCCCATCTGGGTCAGGTACCAAAGTAACCTCACNNGTNNATGCGGCAAGATNNGGGCAAGGTGGNTCCTCGGGATCGATAAAGTANTCCATTTCTGCCATACTGAACTCCCTNAGCCTTATCATTCCCTGACGCGGGCTTATCTCGTTCCTGTAGCCCTTCCCAGTTTGAATGGCCCCAAAGGGCAGCTTTTGCCTAAAGTGCCTGAAAAGTGATGGGTAAAGCATGAACATTCCCTGNGCAGTCTCTGGNCTCATGTATGCAACCCTCCCTTTGCCCATTGCGCCGATTTGAGTTCCGAACATCAGATTCATCGGACTTGATCNCTTCCANTCTGTCGAACCACAACCATCGCATTTGACCCCGCCCTTTGCAATCTCCANGTCNATCTCCTCAGAAGACAGTGAGTCCGGGTTCGGGTGCAAGCCAGATAGNAGGTGATCACTTCTGAAAATGGAGCCACACTTCTTGCATTCCGACATNAGGTCATTGAATTCGCCAACATGTCCGCTAGCAACCAGCACCGACTCCGGNGTAATGGTGGGNGAATCCACCTCTACAACATTGCTAATCTTCGACCAATGCTCTATCCAAGCATCATTGACTTTTCTTTTCAGCCTGGCTCCAACTGGGCCATAGTCCACCAGNCCAGCCACACCTCCGTAGATTTCGAATGACGGCAAAACGATNCCCCTACGCCTTAGCATCGAGGATAGCCGNTCCAATCGATTTTCGTCACTCATTGGACAACCGACCCAGATTTTGTTATTCAAGCCATCCTTGAACNATTAGCGTAAAGGTGCAATTAGTGAGCATCGTTTCCACCATCATCGGAATCAAAATCTATCCTTTTGAGGGAAGCATTCAATTACGCCTTTGATACGCTGAGCGTCCAAGGTGNTTTGCAAAAATGCCAGAAATATTGCATGTNACTGAATCAGCAGATACCGAGGATATCCTCAGTCGCCTTTCCCCNCCAGTAAGAAATTGGTTNATGGACAAGTTCGAAGATTTTACAGATCCNCAGAANCGTGCCATTCCCACTATTTTAGACGGCGNNCATCTTTTACTCTGTTCACCCACTGGTTCTGGTAAAACCCTGACTGCTTTCCTCTCAATAATCGATGACCTGGTCAGGAGGGCAATCTCGGGGGAACTCTCCAATTCAGTACAATGCATCTACATTTCTCCGATCAAAGCACTTGCAAACGACATACAAAAGAACCTCATTGGTCCGTTAAATGAGATCAAAGACCGATATCTTCCTGGCAGGGCCCAGGAAATCAAAGTAGGCCTCAGGACGGGAGATACGCCCCAGAAAGAGCGTGAGGCGATGTTGCGAAAGCCCCCCCATATTCTCATCACAACTCCAGAGTCACTAGGACTTGCGCTCGCATCCAAGAGATTCAGACCAATTTTGAATGATCTCAAGTGGATGATTGTAGATGAGATGCACTCGCTGGTACCTACCAAGCGCGGCACTCACCTTTCACTCAGCCTCGCCCTAATGGACATGGTCATTGAGTCAGATGTTCAGAGGATTGGCATTAGTGCTACGATGGAGCCATTGGAAAAGGTGGCGGAATTCTTAGTCCCCAGCGAATCAAAATCAGGAGGGGGAACAGGTCAAAAAGTATCAATTGCAAAGATTTCAGGCTCTAGGAAGCTGGACTTGGACATCATCCTACCAACACCTAGGTTCACTTCAGTTCCTGTGAAGGATATCCTGGATTACAACATAGAGCGAATAAAGGAGCTGGTCGAGGCCCACACTACAACATTGGTGTTCGTTAACACTCGTAACATGACCGAGACAGTGGTCCAAAGGCTGAAAGTAGCAGGTTTAGCGGCTGTAGAAGGGCATCACGGATCCATGGACAAGTCCATTAGGCTCGACGTCGAACAAAGGCTGAAGGAAGGGAGATTGCGATGCGTCGTATCTTCTTCCAGCCTTGAGATGGGTATCGATATCGGATCAGTTGACTTGGTAATCCAAGTCGGATCACCAGGTTCAATTGCTACCGCTCTGCAGAGAATAGGGCGTGCGGGCCATCAGGTCGGCGGGCTCCCAAGGGCGCGGTTCCTACCCATTTCCTCCCACGATCTTCTAGAATTAGTTGCGTTGCAAAATGGGATACTGTCCGGAAACATGGATCTACTCAAGTTCCCAGAGAACTGCCTAGACGTTCTCGCCCAGTTCATGATAGGCCTGACAATTATTCGTGAATGGGATATCGACGAGGCCTTCGAATTAGTATCCACATCATGGTCATACAAGTCTTTGCCCTATGACGATTACATCGAGGTCCTTGACATGCTAGAAGAGGAAAGAATGCTATGGGTCGACTGGGAGGAAAATCGTTTCGGCAAGAGGGGCTATGCCCAGATGGTCTATTACACGAACATCGGAACAATAGCGCCGGATAATAACTACCTTGTCTTCACTTCCGATGGCACCCTAGTTGGGCAACTATCCTCTTCGTTCGTCTCGAGCCTGAGGAACGGGGACGTCTTTCTGCTCGGCGGCTCGACTTATCGTGTTTCAAGCGTCATAGGGACTCGTGTCAATGTCACGTCTGCCACTGGATATCGGCCAACAATCCCATCATGGACCGGAGAGGCAATGAGTCGAACATCAGAGCTTAGTAACGAGGTTTTGGAGTTACTCGGAATACTATCCATACAATATCGAGTTGGTGGCTCTGTAACTCCTTTCTTGGTCGATTCACTTGGTCTGAATAAGCCAGTTGCTAGTGCCTTGACCCAGTTCCTCGATGAACATTCAGCGACAACATTCCAAGTTCCATCTAAAGATCGAATCCTAGTAGAGCAGGTCGATGCTCCATTGCCAACATACGTCGTAACGACCTGCAGGGGAAGGGCATTCAACCTTGCACTCGGCTATCTTTTCGCAGGTATAGCCGCCAAGGAAGAAATCATGGTNCACGAGCTATCATTCGACGAGAACGGATTTATGGCAAAGCTAAGCCATGAAGTGGAGATTTCAGCAATTCCAAAGGTNTTTCGGAGCAAGGAGAGGGAAGAAACCCTGAACAAATATCTACTAGAATCGCAATTATTCGCNAAGAGATTCCGCGAAGTATCATCCAGGAGNATGCTCAACCCAAGGAGGGTCGGAGCAGACGAGGTGAGTCCAAAGCAGTTCCAGCAGAANGCCGAGCAAATCCTGAATAGGCATCGAAAGATGGATGACTCAATTATTGTTAGAGAAGCGATGAATGAGATTCTTAATTTCGATCTAGAAATGTCACAGCTTTCTGACTTCATTTCTCGAATGGATGACGAGAATGTCCGAATCGTGCATCGTAGGGTAAAGATGCCATCCCCTCTGGGGATGACCCTGTTCATGTCCTCATTTGAGGACCTATTGTCCCTTAGGACTAGGGCCTACCTGATCAAGGACGTAGACCCAGAGATTCTTCGAAGACTACTGGGTGCTCGATCACTAGCAACCGAATTGGACTCGGAAAAACTGAACGAGTACTACCAGTCCAAAGTCGCGGTACCTAGCAGTGCCAATGAGCTGCTCAGACTAATGGACATGGGAGGCGGACTGGAGAGGCAACTCACCCACCCATTGTACAGTGAGAAACTTCGAGATATCGAATTCGAGACCCTTAGGGGTTGGGTCCACGATCTCGCCGAGAGGGGACTGATCACCAAAGTAAGGGGAACAGGTCAAGAGCAAATCGACGGGAAGTGGTTTTCACAGAGAATGACCGAAGTTCACGGGACTCTCGGCTGTCTAGCTGTAGCTGGAGCCGCAGAGATGGAGGACCTGAGGGAGCTATACACCGGGGGATTGAGTTACGAGGTGGGGGAATCATTCGTCGGGGGGGAGCCCTCGAATTGGAGGAAAAGGCAGCTTTCCGATCCAATTGACTGCCTAAGGCTGAAACTACTCGACATGCTTGGCTCGGAAGGGCCCCAGACATCAGAGGAGCTAAGCTCCAGACTGCCATTTCCATCAGCGCAAGTCGATGCGGTCCTTCAAGAGCTTGAGATGAGGAACCTCGTCTCAATCGGCTTCTTTACTAGAACCGATGAAGGGGAGTTCATTCTCCGTGTCGATGAGTATAGGATTACAGGAGGGCAAGTCAATGTCATCGATTACAGGTCTCTGCAAACTCTGATTCTGAATAAGTCCTTCACTCTTTTCGACGAGCCATACGATGCTATTCGCAGTCTGGGACTCGTGCAAAGGAGGGAGGAGTTACTGCACAGGGTTGCAAATTACCGCTTTCGCGATTGGAAGGACATAAAACACGACTCCGAGGTATTCAATGGTAGGCTTCTCCAAAATAGGGTAGGCTACACAACATCCGATCAGATTCCAATGCTAATGGGGCTGAGGGAGGAGCCTTGGCTGGGCACTTTGGAAGAGGAAATCCTGGAAAAAATTCCGAAGGGGGGAATTTCAAGAAACGACCTGCTCAATCAATACCCCCGTGGAAAGGACTTCACACACATCCAAAGGAGCGTCAAGTCGGCCATTTCAAACCTGGAGCGTCAGCTGGCAATTGCGAAGCAATACCTCGAAGTCCCCAACAGGAAAAGGTCACTTGCAATTTTCAGGAAACTACATGGAAACGTCAAACCGCTTCCATTCAAACAAGCACTATCCGAACTAATCTTCAGAATTGGCCCCGTCAGGCTTCACACTTTGAAATTCTTCGTAGCTCGCCCTGTCGAGGATCTNGCCGAGGTACTCAGGGAACTGGAAACTCAAGACATCATCAAACGGGTAGTGGCCCTTCAGCCAGATCCAACGGACTATTACGCATCACCGTCAGACGCCGAGAGCCTCCTTTCACCGATCCCAGAAGACCGAAAAATGAGGATCCTCTCACAATCAGACCCATTCAGTAGCAGGTTTATCCAAGAGATCAGACTGTTACTGAAGCAAGGNTGGTANTATCCAGTTTTCAAGGGAGTTGATCCCATTGGGCGAATACTAATGTTCGTGGTCAANGGTTACCTTGAGATCAAGGATATCAACATCCCCAACTCCTATTTGGACGATTTCAAGGTCGCTTTCAGTGATTTGCTGGGNAANTACAGAGACCGACTCGTCGACGTATCGGTCCTGCACTCATTTAATGGGGTNCCCGTCCATGAATGCAATGAAGATATCCAGAATCTCCTGACTGATCTCGGCTTCACNTCCATGGGCGATGGTGAGCGCTACATAAGGGGGGGNGTGGTCCAGCCGCGGTCGAGGAAACACATCAACAGGCTGCTATTCTTCCACCATAACCTTCACCAGAATAGCAGATCGGAGAATGAGACCCTGGCCTTGGAGAGGTTGGATGAGGTAAGGGACGACTTCGCTCTTAGGGGCCGCTGTGANATGTTCNGGGTCAATCTTGATTCCATGGTGGCNGCTCANCAATTACATCAGGGCACGAACCTAAGGGGGCACTTGGTTTGGGCAAAGTACCCGCACTTCCAGAGATTACTGGCCATCAGAAACGTTCCCACAGAGCCTGAGGACGAGGAGATACTCCAGTTCTTCAGAGAAAGCAATGATCCTGACATTTACATGGAGAGGCANGCCCTATCCAGAGCACAATTCNGGAAGCTAGTCTCCCCACTAATTAGAAGTGGACATTTGATTCAAGACTATAGGGGCGGATTCAAGACAGTCGAAGCGATACCTAGCAGCGATCTGTGGAACATAAAAAGGGAGTATCTGAGGGAATTGGTCGAGGAATTCCCAGTAATCACTCTCAAGCAGATGGAGGGACTANCAGGATCATCATTCTCTGCTGAGGAGATAAGCGACGTATTGCACGAATTTGAAGAGGATGAGACATTGATCAAGGGTTTCCTGATTGACGATGGTCAGGAGATTTGCTGGGGCAGGATGGATCTGCTTGAGGATATGGGCAAGATTGCCAAATCCCGGGATTTCGTCATTCCTCCATCCGATCCACTGATTCACTATTTCGGCAGCCTCCTAAGAGAGAGGTTCGGATTCGGCTCTGCATATCTTGTATTTCACAAGGAAGAGCCCATTGCCGCATTCAAGGCCAATACCAGGAATGANCGGATCGAGATAACNGACTTTGTGGGGGACTCCGATCTCGAGAAAGAGGCCATCNGGGTCATGAAAGAGTTTGCATGGGAGCATGACATGCCCCTNACTGGGAAATTGTATGAGAGGATAAGATCACGAATGNTGTGANTCGGCCTTTTTGTTACCAAGAACAGAAGCTATCGGCCCTGTTATCCTCGTGATGTGNNTGTGCAACTCNGGAAGAAGGTCGAACAATGCCACCGCCATAAGGAACATCGCGAAAAGACTGGCAAATTTAGCGGCATAGCTATGGGTGAATTCGAACATCCCGATNCCCATGAATGCCCAGTCGGGATAAGTGTGAGTGAGCCAAACAATTCCCGAATTCCTGAATACGTTTAGGATNTGAATCGTGGGCAATGCGATTATCAAAGCCCNCACTCTTCTTTTCCAGTGAACCGTTCTAAGTGCCACTATGGCGCCAATGAATACTGCCATCGATTGAAGGGCGGAGCAGGCAAGGATGAAAGCTACCACGGGATAACCGTCACTGGTGCTCATCGATACGTAGAAGCCNCCCTCTCCAAGAGTCTCACTGAGTATCCACCTGTTACCCTCCCATTCAGATACCCTAATCGCCTCGCTTTCATGCCTCTGAATCATCATCTCACCGATCTCGTACCCGCCCAATCCAGCGAATTCCAACATCATATTCGCGCTTGATGCAGTNATTTGGACAAAGGCCATGTTGAGATGGGGGACTCCAAAAATCCCGAAATATGGAATCATGGACCAGACCACACAACCCCTGAGCCAAACAAGTGAGTCCCTCCCCGATTGATCGTTCAAAGACTCCCAATAAGACATAGCCAATCCAGCTGGCAGCGCGCCCGCCGTCATCAGAACTAGAACGGGGTCATCAATTTCCACATAGTGGTCCGAGTATAGGTAGAAGAAAACTCCAATGAGCGGCCACCCAAATACCGCCGAGTAAGTAGANTANCTCCTCCCTTCCCAATGNAACGCGTATCCTAGGAAAAGGAGCCCAAATGCGCCGATTATCAATTGCATCGCAACCTCAGTCGTCCCAACTGAATCCGAAATTGCACCTACAAGTGTCTCCACCGGGTCCTCCATAGTGGCCTCTTCTCATCAACTCGTAAATAGGATGCCCCCTCCCGAACAACTGTTAGCATGCCTTTCGAGTTCCGAGAATTCGCCGCCGAGTANNTCTCGTCGCTGAAAAAAAGCCTCGATGAAATGCAAATTAGCAAAATCGAGGAGCTCTGGAGATTGGTGGAGGGGACTAGGCAATCCGGAGGGACCATTCATTTCATCGGCAACGGTGGCAGCGCTGGAACTCCTTCCCATAGCGCAGGAGACTGGTCAAAGGAATTGACCCTCAGGACNATTTCACACACCGACAATTCACCCTCACTCACTGCGTGGGCCAATGATGCCGATTACGAGCANGTTTTTGTTGGTCAATTGTCGACCTTCCTCAGAGATGGAGACTTGGTTATCGGCTTCAGTGGTTCGGGGAACTCTGCAAACGTCATCAATGGAATTGAATTTGCTAAAAANCAAGGTTGCAAGACAGTAGCAATGACAGGNGACTATCGTGGACTTTCCGGTGGAAAATTAGCTGAAATAACTGATTTAGCAATCGTTGCTCCCTCTGAGTCNATGGAGCGAATAGAGGACATGCATCTGATCATCAATCACATCATCAAAGAGGCCGTCAAGAAGAAGAACGGACTGTGAAAACATGCTAAGTCCCTGCAGAGACGACTCCGAATTAGACTCGCCTCTCGTGCTAGAACCNCTNCCGGGCGGAATCCAATGGGGNGGNAAAATAGCATATCTTGACCGCGACGGCGTCATAAACTTGGGTTCGGAGAATTATGTAAACTCACCTGAAGAAGTCATAATCCTAGAGGGAGCGGCCGACTCTATAGCAAGTCTTAGAGCTGCAGGATTCAGGGTTTGTGTTGTCACCAACCAATCTCCCGTGGGNCGAGGCCATTGGTCCCATGAAGACCTATTCGAAATCCACTCAAAGCTAAGGAAAATGCTGGTCTCAGAAAACAAAGACGCCGTACTCGACCTACTATTGTACAGTCCATATGCTCCATGGGAGGGGTCATGGGCAAGAAAACCGAATCCTGGGATGCTGGAAGCTGGAAGGCAGCTGATTGATGCGGCTCATTATGAACCCGGGGAGAAGGTGGATATCAAGTTCGGTGAAGATTGGGAAAATAGGCCCGAAGAGACAGGATCCATCATGGTGGGNGACAGGNCNTCAGATATGGGGGCAGCAAGGTCCCATGGNGTCACAGGGATCAAGTGCTCACCAGAAAAAGGACTTTCAGGGGTCATAAATGAGATTCTAGGTAGTTAACATGACCATCGGCCATAAATCAACCACNATTAGAATCGGTCTGGATGACACNGATCATCCCGAATCAGGTTGCACTACAGAAACCTTGGATAAATTGCTTAGATTATTGACCTCAACTTTCGACTTAACAATCCAAGAGAGGAGGCTAGTCCGACTTTGGCCNTTTGCGGAGAGGAGAACCAGGGGGAATGGCGCATTAGGGGCGTTAATTGCATCCAATGAATCCGCGGTTGAACCGATTATCGAAAAATGCAGGGAATGGTTCAATGAACTAGCGGAGCAGGTAAGTCATTTCCCCGACTCAGAATTCCCGNCCTCCCCGTGCCTAGTGATCTCCCTAGGAGAGACTCCAGAGGAATGGTACTGGTCTTCCGTACGCGGCCACGTTGANTTCTCAGAGAGGTTGGAAGNAGNCATCGAGAGTGGTTGCNAGGTATTCTGCTCCGGAACCAATTGGGGAATCGTTGGCGCAAGTGCGGCAGTTTCTTGGTTACCAAANTCACATTCCTCCTGGGAATTGGTAGCATGGAGGGANGATTCCAANATAGGGAAAAATAGGCAGGTGTGTTATGATTCCGTTTCACAATTGGANTCTCTTTTCCCNGATACCTTCCTCAACAGGGACCCAACAAAGGCGAAGGGCCTCATCGCTCCCAGAACACCTTGCCCAGTGCTTTATGGAATCAGGGGTTCTAACCCGGAATCAGTCAGGGAGGCGCACTTGTGGCTACAGTCACAAACCGGGGTCGAAAAATGTAAGTCATTTGCCATTCACATCACCAACCAGCTGTCAGATGACCACATTCCGTCTGAAATGAAGGGAACGGTGATTTCTCAACCAACGGAGATGCAAGGTGGCCACTCCCACGTTTCGGTTTTTTCCGAGGGTCGGAGACAAAGATTGGTTGCATTCTCAGAAGGGGGCCCAGTCAATCGTCTACTGAGAACAACTAGGCCAGGGGACGTGATTTCCTGGAAGGGCCTCAAATCACCTCAGGGGGATTTCCACCTGGAGAAGATGTGCATAGTAGACGCTACTCCGAGGATTCTTTCTAGGCCCATTTGTTGCTCAAAGACCATGAGGAGNGCAGGCAAGGGGCAATTGNTGAGATGCCCAAAATGTGGAAAAATGCAAGAGAAACTGTGGCTAACAATTCCTCCAAGCCACAAGGAAAACGTCACTCCCGGTCATTGGGTCGAACCGCACCCTTCGAATAGGAGGCATCTGGCAAGCCCATTGNCAATGCAGTAGGATAGGCAAGGTAATACTAGCACCCCCCATGGACTCGCCATGTCATACCTAACCACAGTGGCTATGCTTTCAATCACCGCCTTTCTGCTTTGGGTAATTTTCAGCTTGGGAAGGCAGCGAGCAATGNTGTCCCAAATCGAACCGGATAGCGATTACGTCGGTCATGCAGTNAATCCAGAGGCCTTGATGTCACCAGACAAGGAAGCAATTGAGGACATGGAGTCATTGATGGAAGAGGCTGGTGTGAATTGGGAAGACTAGGCCGGGAAGAATCCCTTGTCCGCGATAAGCATCTCACTCAGAATCCCACGGTCGTCCAATANNCTGATTTCTCCCTGACTCTCCTTCCTTGAAAGGAAAACCGTCCTTGCAATATCTGTGAATGAAGACTCCGATCGGCATTTCCTTTCGGAAAGTCCAGTCGGATCTCCATAGGATGCAGATGTGAAAACTATCTTGCACATACATCTTCTCGAACTAGTGATAATCTCAATCATTCCTGCAATTTCCTCCCCCGGGACCTTGCCACTCCTCTCACACCAGTCTTCGACGATAAGCAAGTCATTGGGCAGCATTTTTCCAATAAAGGAACGAATGGAGAGTCCCGTGGCATGGAGTCCACCCTTGATTTGGATAATTGTAAGTCTCTCCAGCTCTTCCTCATTCAGATCTACAAGGATCTGTCTGGCCCTATTTGAATCGGGGACTTCCCTGGCCAGCCAAATTACTCGGTTGCCCGAAATTAGCGTAGAAGAAGCGATACTGAGGCATAGGGTCGTTGCACCTGCCCCCGGGTCGTAGCTCAAGTGGACGGGCCCCGAATCCAGATCCAGCACGAGGCGTCGTCGAGTGACCTATGAATGATATTTTTCCCATCTTCCCGGCAAGAAGGATAATCATTGAAAACGCATGCGACAGTCATGGCACCAGCCTCAAAGAGCACTAGGGCGCCCTCCAATGAGAGGATTCCTAGGAGATCACCCCCGGAGTTCGAAGAGACTGAATCTGGGGTCTATAGTGGCATAGTCGAAAGCGGGCTTTTCAAGGTCGCTCTTGATGACTCTAACCAGTACGGACCGCATGCGATGATCTTCCTTTTATTCGCAGTCGCTGGAGCTACCGCCCTCGCTATTCTAGCTGTCAAAATGGTGTGGCCAAGCTAATTTCCACAGTATTCTCTTGCCGAGGCTACCGATCTAAGCACAATTTCACTGGAGGATCCTAGATGCGACTTAGGGTCGAAGCACCCCTCTATCTCCCCTAGGTCCATTACTGCTGTAATTTCCTCCATCTCTTTGCAGATTGCTTCCAAGTTGACACCATTTTCTATCGATCTCATTGATGCGACCCTCAGGGCCTCATGGGCATCATCTCTTGCCATTCCCCTGTCCACCAGCTCAAGCATCATCTTCTCTGCCATAATAAGGCCATTCTGACGATTAATGTTCTCCAGCATGGCGTCTTGGTTCACGACCATTCGCGATAGCACCTTATTTGCCTTCGAACAAATGTCATCTAGTAGTATCATTGAGTGCGATAGGGTGAACCTCTCGCTGGAAGAATTAGCTAGGTCCCTCTCGTGCCACAANAGGGCATTCTCATAGGAAGGGACTACCATTGAGCGAACAATTCTTGCTAGGCCACAGACATTTTCCGCAGTGATGGGATTCCTCTTGTGTGCCATCGTCGAAGATCCTACTTGCTTAACTGCGTCAAANTCCTCAGCTACCTCATTTATCTCAGACCTCTGAAGGTTCCTAATTTCCTGCATCACCTTCTCAATGCTGGTAGCCACGTTCGCCATCCATCCGACCCACTCGATATATCGATCTCTGCCGACAACCTGAGTCGTTGCNATTGGAACACCAAGGCCAAGGTTTCCTAGAATGAGCTCTTGGAGCTCTAGAGCACGCTCACCCTGGGCCGCCCCCGTCCCCACTGCACCTAGGAATTTCCCAGTAGTACAGCGAATNGCCATTTCATCTAGTCTCTGCAAATGCCTCTTGAATTCATCCACCCATACNGCAACCTTGAGGCCAAACGTAATTGGCACGGCNGCTTGACCATGCGTCCTCCCTAGCATCACCGTGTCAATCTCCCTCTCTGAGATTTCACACAATGTAAGGATAATGTCACGCACTGAATCTCTTTGCAAAGCGATGCTNTCCTTGATTTGAATTGCNACAGCAGAATCCACTATGTCATTGCTGGTCGCCCCTAGGTGGATACACCAGCCGGCATCACCGGCAGCTTCGGCCATTGCTTTCGTCAGAGCCATGATGTCGTGCTTTGTTTCGGACTCTATTTCATCCACCCTATCAGCAGTCACTATCCCGGGATCGGCAATCTCAGCCACCTTGTCGTAATCTTCCGGCGAAACCCTCCCCATTTGGCTATGCGCCCAAATCAAAGCACGTTCTACTTCTAGGAGCCTGGCATGCCTGCCTTCACGAGACCAAATCTCCTTGGCCTCATCGCGCCCATATCGGTAATCCAAGGGTGAAATCGGCATTACTTTCGTCAGTGCCGACCATGGACCCCTGTTTGAGGCTAGCGATTGTCCGAAAGCGCGCATCTGCTGATATTCCAAGTACCTCTGTTGCCTTCCCATAAGGGAAAGCCATCNCACAAAATCCTTCTTTCGAAGTGCGGGGCGCCAGTGACAATAGTTTCGAACTCGCCACCCTCGCCGTCAAGATTGAACCTATATTCCCTAGAGAGTTCGACAAGCTCAACCAAAGCTTCGTCATCCAAGGTCCTGCCAAGCCAGGATGAATCAAGCCCCTCGGAGGATACCGATGTAAAAATCACCTCAAAACCATGCTCAATCAATGAACTCATGTGNCCCATGGGGTCGTTATGCCAGAGTGGGCAGAATGACCTAATTCCTAGCCTTTCNCACATCATTTCTATCTTCGTCTTTTGGTAGTCAGACCTCANTGCCCCTACTACCAAGCCATCAATCTGTAGNNCNCCTTCCAATATTTCCAAGTTTTCAGGACGTCTGATTTCTTCGGGCCAGATGTTTTCTAAATCTCTGTTCGACTCGTGCCCAACACCNATCGCTCTCTCCAACTCAAAAATTTCCTCTTCCTCCCTTCCATCACTTGCAATTGGTATCCAAGGNACTCCCATTGCAGAAGACTGGAAACCAGCAATCACCGTGTTTTGAACTTGAAACATTAGTGAGTCNCCACCCCTGACNATCACTGTGACCATGGCTTCAATCTCCCATCCCTGCATCTTTGCCCACCATGCGGAGTAGGTCGAGTCCTTTCCCCCAGATGCCAGAATGCCTACCTTCACAACTCGCCCATTGGGTCCGGGAACATAATCCCACCCCGACCGAGGCTTTCCACGACCAATGTTCATAAGAGTCCAACCGGACACGGAAGCGATTAGTATGCAGCCAAGTGGGAGNGGTTATGATCATGGCGTCTCTACATTTTCCCCCGATGGACGACTCTACCAGGTAGAGTATGCAAGGGAGTCAGTCAAGAGAGGGACCACCACAGTCGGCCTTATTTGCAAGGAAGGGGTCGTGCTAATTGTTGACAAGAGAATTCACAGNAAACTGGTNATTTCGGATTCAATAGAGAAGATGTATCAGATNGACAACCANATTGGGATGACAACATCGGGGCTGGTCGCTGATGCAAGACAACTAGTTGACAGGGCCAGGGTTCAGTGCCAAATCAACAGGATGACCTATGGTGCGGAGATTCCAGTTTCCACGCTAGTCAAGAAAATGTGCGACTATAAGCAGTCATTTACGCAGTATGGAGGGGCTCGCCCATTCGGGACAGCGCTCCTAATCGCCGGTATGGATAAGGAGGGATTCCATCTCTTTGAAACAGACCCATCAGGAGCCTACCAGTCATACAATGCCGGAGCNATAGGGCGCGGTAAGTCGGCGGTTGTCGATTTCTTCGAAGAGAAGTGGAAGCCAAACATGACCAAGAACGCAGCCATAAAACTGGGCCTAGAAGCGCTGAAGGACTCACTTGAGGACGACTTAAACAACGACACAGTCGAAATAGCACTCGTCGATAGTGATGGATACCACAAGATGGCTCATGACGAGACCATGAAGCACCTGGCCAAGCTCAACTAGACCCTACCATCAAATCCTAGTCCCCTTCTGGATAGTCATGGTTAGCCTTGACGATGCAGTCCTAGCTAGATTCGAGTGGGGCGGCGAGAGGTTTGAAATCCTTGTAGATCCTGCTTTGGTAGATAGTTGGAGGAAAGACCACGAATCAGTTCAATTAGACGAATTACTCGCGACGGACTCNGTCTGGACAGATGCCAGAAATGGCGATAGGCCCACTAAATCCTCTTTGGAAAACGCCTTTGGGACTACNGAACTAAGGGCTTGCGTTGAAAAGATCCTAGAGAAGGGCAGCATTCAGTTAACAACAGCGCAGAGGAAGCAAATCATCGAGGAAAACAAACGAAANATCGTCAATGAGATAGCACAAACAGCTACNGATCCAAAGACAAAGATGCCNCATCCCAGAACCAGGATAGAGAATGCACTGGATGAGATCAGGTTCTCCGTGGATCCATTCAAGTCAATAGAGGGGCAAGTAGAGGANGCCGTTGCAGCCCTGCGACCACACATACCCCTTCAGTTCATCACTGTAAGGCTGGCATTCAAAATCAAGGGAAGCGACTATGGCGCAGCTAATCAAATACTCAGGGACCTAATTCAGAAAGATGAGTGGCTAAGCGATGGCTCTTGGGCTTGTGTGGTAGAAGTTCCGGGAGGAATGAAAAACGACCTAATTAGTAAGGTCGCAGACCGCTCATCGGACCTAGAAGTAAGGGAAATTGAATGAAACAAACATTACGTTTCAGCATCAACGGTTATGAACAGTTGGCCGGTCGCGCGGTTCGGTAAACATGAGAAAAAACAAGGATGCGGGCGAGCCGCGAGATAGTGGACGGGCACAATTGCTCGTCGTACCCGGGGAGGACCTCGGGGATTCACAGGGCCTTGAGCCCGGCCATGGCGTAATGGAAGTCGATGGTAGAATCAGGGCATTGAAGAGAGGAACGATGAGAAAGAACGGCAGCTACATTTCAGTAGAGCCAACCCATACTAGGTACTTCCCGAGGCCGAGTGACTTGGTAATNGGGCATATTGAGGGTTGTACGAACAACATTTGGTTNGTGGACATAGGGGCNCCTTTCAATGCAATTCTGCCAATGAGCCTCGGACCAGGAAAGGCAGAATTCGGCGGCACTCGTTCAATTATGGACGTAGGCGACTCAATACTCTGCCGCGTTCAAGAAGTGGAAGAGACCCACTCAAGTGTTGTAACAATGAAGGGTATGGGCCTGCGAAAAATCAGATCAGGATCAATTGAGGAGGTCGACCCCCATCTGCTTGGCAGATTNATAGGAAAGGGCGGCCAATCCCTTAGGGAGCTAAAGGAGGAAACTGAGTGCCGCATAGTGGTCGCAGATAATGGACGCATGTGGGTCGACGGCGACCTTCCAGGAATCCTTCAGGTAAGGGACAANCTCCAGTTACTTTCAATGAAATCGAAACAAAATTNTGCAGGGGGGCGAAACTGATGGGCGGCTACGGGGATGTTCAGATGATTGATGACAACGGTCTAAGGGTGGACGGCAGAGGACCTGGCGACCTAAGAGAAATCACCATAGAAACCGGAGTCGTTCCCGTTGCGGACGGCTCTTGCAGGATGACATGGGGAACTAACGAAGCGATAGTGGCCGTTTACGGCCCAATGGAGGCCCATCCAAGAAAGATCCAACGTCAAGACAGNGCAGTATTGGACGTAGACTACAATATGGCGCCATTTTCCACTACCGACAGAATGCGACCNGGGTTCAATCGCAGAAGTAAAGAAATCAGCAAAGTCACGAAAGACGCCCTTGAAAGTGTGGTTCTGTTGGAGCTTTTCCCCCGTTCAAAGATCAGAATTAGCATAGAGATAGTTTCAGCAGAGGCCGGAACTCGCTGTGTCGGACTTACTGCAGCATCTGTGGCTTTGGCCGACGCTGGGATACCTATGACGGACATGGTAGTTAGTGTTGCAAGTGGCAAGATTAACGACGTCGTAGTCTGTGATTTGAACAAAGAGGAGGACAACTATGGGGAGGCCGACCTACCAATGGGGATTTTGCCCAACTCCGGGGAGCTAGTTTTCCTACAAATGGATGGCGATCTTTCCCAGGACGAATTCAAGCAAGCCTGGGATTACAACATGGACGCTGCCCATGTAATCCATAGTCACATGGTCGAAGCACTGAAGGGGGGTGAGGGACAATGACAATTCCCCTTGTACCGAACCTACTCCGTGCACACCTGTCCGAACTGGCAGAAAACGATTCCAGGATAGATGGAAGGGAACGTTGGCAAGGAAGAGAGACCAAAGTCGAAGTAGGAGTCTTGCCAAGAGCGGAGGGATCCGCCAGAGTACAAATGGGAGACACCATCGTTTTCGCTGGAGTCAAATTCCAAGTCATGCAACCATATCCCGATAGGCCAAACGAGGGCGGACTAATGTGTTCTGCCGAGGTGCGCCCCATTGCGGGCAGAAACTGGGAAGCAGGGCCACCNAGCCCAGAATCAATAGAGCTCGGCAGGGTGGTAGACAGAGGAATCCGTGAATCCGGTTGTATCGACGTAGAATCACTATGCATTATTCCCGGTGAGAAGGCTTGGCAGGTAATTTTGGATCTCTTTGCCATTTCCGATGACGGGAATCTGTTCGATGCTTTCGCNTTGGCCGGAATTGCAGCCCTCAGGAGTGCAGTCGTGCCCGCTGAGAGGTTTGAGGTCGGCGAAGACTCCCCCCTCGGCGTATCAAAAACACCGATAATGTGCTCTTACCACAAGGTAGGGGGGCGCTTCGTATACGATGCATGCCATAGGGAAGAACTCGGTGGAGACGAGAGGATCCACATCACCCTGGGGGACGATGGCAACGTCCACTCCCTACAGAAGGGTCTAAAGGGAATTTTCTCGACCGAGGAATTCGATGAAATCATGCGTCATGCGCTTAGCAGAACTAATGAACTAAGGGACTTGATCAATTAGATAGGGGGGATTGTATGGCAAAAAGAACACAAAAGGCCGGTGCGACTGCCCGTTTCGGNTCAAGATATGGNGTCAGTGTCAGAAGAAGGGCCGGCAAGGCTTTGGCCAAGAAATCACGACAATATACGTGCCCCAGTTGCCATTATCAGAAGGTGAAGAGAAGGGCCGCTGGNATTTGGGAGTGCAAGAAGTGTGGGCACACCTTCTCTGGCGGAGTTTGGGAGCCATTCACAAGAGCNACATCCGCTAATCAGAGAATTGTCAGGCGTTCCTTGGAGGGCGCTACCGCCACGGACATGACAGTAATCGCCCAGCAGGCAGCTCTNGACTNCGAGAGGAAAATTGCCGAGAGTGACCGAGATGAAGACTCCGAAGAAGAATAGCTCAATTGGGCTTGAGATACAGTTTGGACANCCAATGGCCCCTTCCTTGGCGGCTGCAATGGTCACTGAGGCGGAACATACGATTGACGGGGACTCGTTGTCAGTTTTCCTGGAATCGAGGAATTTCACCGATTTGAGAGCAATGTGGAACTCTGTNATGAGNGCACTAATTGCATCGGATGAATCGTTGGGTATTGAATGAGGTTTTTTCATGGTAAAAGAAGTGACTGCTGAGGACATCCAGGCAATAGCNAGAGAGATGCAGCATATTCGCAGCCAGATCCAGACAGTCAGCTCCCAGATAAGCGAGTACGGGGTTACAATTGATGCCTTGGAAAACCAAGACCCAGATAGGCCAGTATACNGGTCATTCGGTAACATACTGCTTGAGGTAGAAGANATGGACTCACTATCNGAGGGAATCAAGGAATCGAAAGAGGCATTGGAAAGTCACTTGAACAGACTTGCAGAGAGGGAATCAGAGCTCAGGAAAGAGTATGAGAGGCTCGCCGAGGCATTCGAAAAAGGGTGATCGTATTTCCGAGAGCGACCAAGACCCCGAAGGAATAGGGGCCGATATTGAGATTTTCAAGGCACTTCTAGCAGAAGGCAAGCAGGAATCAGCAATCGATCTAAGCTTGGAAATCCTCTCCAAGTCCCGATCTGCAGAGGGTAGGAATCATGAAATCGAAGCATGGATAAGGATGGAAAGGGCACTACTGGGCGCCATTCCTGAGGACGATATTGGGAAGGAGCTCAGGTGGTGCGTAGATAGGTTGGCGGCACTATCGCAAGGCTCGCCACTACACGGTCTGGCCTTGTTGAATCTGGGAGTATGGCATCGAAACAATAGTGAGAGGATGATGGCATTGGTCTCCTTGTCCGAGATTTCCACTTCCAGCTCACACCCGAATGACATAGTCGGACTGGCCCGCCTGGAGTCTGGAAGGATACTTAGTGAGATGGGCGATAACGAGCCCGCAATGAGGCATTTGTGGGTCGCGATGAAACGGCTATCAGAATCCAACCTTTCCGGGGAGGCGTTAGTTTGCGGCTTAGAATGGCTAGATTTGGCTTTGAATGACGTCGAGTCAGACTCACCTTCCATGGACAGCAGAATCGCAGATGCTAGACCCCGGGAGAACCCTGGCAACTCTTCCGCACCATCCAACCCCGACGACATCAGGATGGTCGTAGAATCTCTCATGCCCGCTCTCATGGTCGATCTTTCAGGTAAATCCAGAAATGACTTGGGCCTGATCCTCGATGCAGGCGAAATTCTGGGCAACAACGATTGGAGGGACCTTATGATTCAACGCACAGAAGAGATTCAGGACCCGAGAATTCTCGAAGTTCTCCAGTCATGATTTCTCAGTCTATTGATTTCATCCACTCCCCATGCATTTTCCTCTGGAATCTGGAAGCACCAACCAACCTCTGCTATAGATGGATCTTCGGATTCCCAAGAAATCGGCGATGGCACCTCATCCACCTCAATCAGAACTACGCACCCCCCTGAAATCAATCCATCTTCTATCGCCTTAGCCGTTCCAAGCACCCCAGTCTCTTCGTACAGTTCCCTTAATGCCGCCTCATCTTCTGTCTCCGAATCTGAAATAACCCCGCCAGGAAGCTCCCAACCCCTTTCCTTGTGCCTGACCATNATCCAACAATCTCCTTCATCCATGGNGGGGCGGGAAATNGCCCATGCAATCACGAACCTATCACTCATCCCTTAACTCCTCCATTATNTCTTCAGTCATTGACAACGCAACCTTATCGCCTTCTGCCGCCATTCTTCTAGCAAGAAAGAAAGCCTCCCCGAGTCTTCCGTTGGCCCTTAGGCTCTTGATCTCTCCATATGGGTCAGAAACTTCCTCCCTCCCTTCCATTGTTGGAGATTCTTCTACCGTTTTTGCCATTCTCCTCATCCTATCTAGGAAATCGACACGATCCGAAACTCCAGGGTCGCTCCATTTCCTCCCAGGTTCCCCACTCACCCATTCATTCATCCTAATGCTGAATTCATCCCTGGCCCCTGACTCAGGTTTGTGTATCTGGGCTTGGTCATAACATAACCATGCTTGGTCAAAATCCTCCCTCCTCTCATGCATCCTGCCTAGCTCAAACCACGCCTCATGGTTATCCGGGCGTTGAGCGAGAATGTGCTTTGATAGGGCCAAATAAAGGTCCTCTTTGCCATTGTCCCTCAACCTCTCGAGTCTTCTGGAAAAAAGGACATTTGCCCTTGGATCACTCATATCTAGGGTGATAAGCCGCTCTGAAAAGTCATCAATTGCCTCGTTGTCATCATTGATTGATTTCCACCATTCGTCTGGATCTAAGGGATCGCTCTTCAATATCCCATCCACAATCATCTCCGAAGAGGCAAGGACATCCACCTCGCTTAGTTGGCCCAAGTGTTCGGGATTCCTACCCAAAACCACCACCAGATCTTCGATTACAGCCCTCAAACCTTCTGAGTCCCCCGAAATAGTCTTAATTTTTACAAGAACCCTCCAGTTTTTCGGATTGGTGAAGTCGTAAAGCAGACTCTGCCTAGCATTCTGCTCAGCCCAAGAAAGATTGGTCGCATCTGCCTGCGAGAGTCGCAGGAACTTTTCCGCTTGTGTCCTGTATCTATTGCCAAGGCTTCTTCTGGGGTGCTGAAGCTCGCCATGGCTATTTTTCGGAAAATCGCCCATAGTAATTCTCACAGTACCGACTCGAAAGGCCCCTTATCCAGAGATGGATCCACCGTTGCATCCATTCCTATTTTACTGGTCGCACCATCATGCTCCCTACTCGGATCAAGACTCGATCCCTTCTGATTACTCAGGATCACGGTATCTTTGTCTGGTTGCCACCTAGTCATCAAAGCCCATTCGACCCTGTTGGGATCGGTCACATCCACATCTTTGTCTACGATAATCACTTGCTTCATGGATCTATGACCATCCAAAGCTGCATTTATCGCCTTAAAGCCGTCTTCAGGTCCCTCTGGCTCTATCTGAACCACAGACGACAACCAGCCACATCCGCCTTCAGTGAGGTAAACGTCCGTACATTTCACGACCTCGGAAACAGCATTCTTGATTGTCGGAGCTCTTGGCATGCCCATTAGGGTCATGTGTTCCCTGCCTGCTGGAATCAATGCGTGAAACGTGGGCGAAGTACGATGGTGTATCGAATCATACTCAATTACCGGCTCTTGTCTGACGTCGTCTACTGTTCCAGTGATATCAACATAAGGCCCTTCGTCGCTATTTTGCGTGGTGATCCTTGCTTGCATCACATATTCTGCATTAGCTGGGGCCATGACACCGTTAGGAAGCTCGAACAACTTTAGTGGCGATCCATAGAACTTCTCATGCAGCGCGGATGCGACCATTAACTCGTCTATTGGCTCATCAAAAGACATAGCCCCAGCCAGTAGAACCACTGGATCGGGTGAGTTTACCACGGCAATGGGGACATCCTCGCCGGCTTCTCTTGCGTTTTCGACCATAGTTCTGAGGTGCCTGGGAACTAGCCTAGTGACGGTTCTGTCACTTCCAATCAATAATTGCCTGTGAAATGAAGTGTTTCTGACTCCATTGTGCTGAGCAATAATGATTGAAGCTGATTGGTATCTTCCACCATCTTCTGCGAAATGCCAGGGAATGGGTATCTTGCTAAGGTCTACCTTCTCCATCGTGTTTTCCATAGCAGCTGCTTCAGAAGAAGGAACAACTTTCGGGTCCGTTGGATTGTTCATTGCCCATGAGAGGATATCTATCAGCTCACCTGGTTCAACATCGAAGTACTCGCACAGCCTTTTTCGATCCAGGATGTTTATCGCAGCGTTGTGACCGGGCGCTTCTTTCACATTTGTGAAAACCATTGGGGCGTTCCCCTTCTCCAAGGATCTGGCCCTCATCTCGAAACTTACACTTATTGGCGCTTCATCCACAATCGCCCCCTTCAGCATCTCGCGGAATCCCATATCGGACACCCGTGACCCTATCTCCTTCAATGTTGGCTAATTTATTGCTTGCGGGGACGCTACTGCACAACTTCTCCCGTCAGTCTCATAAACCAAAGGAAGGTCGCCGGCGCGTTATATTGAGGTGTACGATTGGGACGTGGTCTATTTTCTGGCTCGAAAATGAAGACTGATCGTAAGAAGTATAGGTGGAAAGAGAGAAAATTCAGGAACAGGCAGGCCAAGAGGCGCCAAGGCGGAGTTTTGAAGCACGATCCACTAAGAGGAAGCCCCCAAGCAAAGGGAATTGTAATCGAGAAGGTCGGTTTCGAGGCAAAGCAACCAAACTCAGCAATCAGGAAAGCAGTAAAGATCAGCTTGATTCGAACCGGAAATAGGCTAACTGCATTCGCCCCAGGTGACGGTGCAATATCCTTCATTGATGAGCACGATGAAGTAATGGTCGAAGGAATAGGGGGCAGCAAGGGCCGATCTTACGGGGACTTACCCGGAGTTAGGTACAAGGTCATCAAGGTCAATGGAGTATCCTTGGATGAAATGGTAAGGGGCAGGAAGGAGAAGCCAGTACGCTGAGGTGAGCTAATGTCAGATTCAGAGATTGAGGAAACCGTCGAAGTCACCCCTATTCCGGGAATAGGTACAATGGTTTTCGGCAAGTGGGATGCATCAGAAGTTGTTTGTAGCGACCCAGGAATCTCTCCCTACGTGAATCTGCAAACCATCGGGGCCCCACACAGTGGGGGGCGTCACGCAAACACCTTCCTCGGCAAAAAGGACCTCTCGATAATTGAGAGATTCATTAACAATCTAATGAGGTCCGGAAAATATAGCGGAAAGAAGCAGTTTTGCGCTAAGTCACTAGACAATGCATTCGAGGCCATTCACTCTAAAACCGGTGTTAACCCTCTTCAGAAGTTCATCGATGCCATCGCGGAGGCAGCTCCGTGCGAGGAGGTAACCAGAGTAAGGATCGGTGCAGTGAGTCAGCCCAAGGCTGCGGACTCCTCACCTAGTAGGAGATTGGATACGGCCTTGCGAAACCTTGCAATTGGAGCAACGTCTGGTACAATGAAGAGCAAGAAATCCCTCACTGAGTGTATTATTTCTGAGCTTTCAAAGGCCGCAGATGGGGACGTGAACTCCTTTGCCGTTGGCAAGAGGCACGAAGTCGAGAGGATTGCCGCATCAGCAAGATGATGACAAATCCCCAAAACCCACGATTCCAGACTGTTCTCAATTGCCCTTCAATCGTCTTTATGAACCAATCTCAGGTCGGCGACCCAGTAGGCGTTTAGAATGGGCAGAAAGGAAGACAATATCAAGAGGGCCACCGAGGTAATGCATACTCGTGAACGAATCAGGAACTTGGCTATCGCAGCCCATATTGATCATGGTAAGACCACACTGTCTGACAACCTGATCGCAGGGGCAGGAATGATGTCCGAGGACTTGGCAGGCAAGTCNCGAGTTCTGGACTTCGATGAGCAGGAGANCGCCCGTGGAATCACAATNAACGCAGCNAGTGCCTCGATGGTCCACNCAGTAAACGACGATTNTTACCTGATCAATTTGATTGACACTCCAGGACACGTCGATTTCGGTGGAGATGTTACACGTGCAATGAGGGCAGTGGATGGGTGCATCATCCTAACCTGTGCCGTTGAGGGTGCAATGCCCCAGACCGAGACAGTCGTCAGGCAAGCTCTCAAAGAAAAGGTCAAGCCCGTACTTTTCATCAACAAGGTTGATCGCCTGATAACGGAGTTGCAGGTAACGCCGGAGGATATGCAAGAAAGATTCATGACTCAGATCACCAAAGTCAATAGCTTGATCAAAACATTCGCCCCTGATGAGCATAAGAAAAGCTGGCAGGTTAGTGTTCAGGATGGCACAGTTGCCTTTGGCTCTGCATACCACAATTGGGGAATCACAGTACCCTTCATGGCCAAAACCGGAATCTCATTCAAGGATATCTTCGAGCACTGCCACAATGAGCAGCAGCGAGAGCTAGCAAAGAAGGCNCCAGTNCACGAGGTTTTGCTCGATATGGCAGTCGAGAAGCTACCATCTCCCTTGNACNCCCAACAGTACAGGGTCCCAAATATCTGGCAGGGNGATCTAGAGTCAGAAACAGGCAAATCGATGCTTGGCTGCGATGCAGATGGGCCACTTTCTTTGATGATCACAAAAATCTGGATGGACCCCCATGCCGGAGAGGTCGCTGTTGGTCGCGTGTATTCTGGGACGATCAAGCAGGGCGAGAGCGTATGGGCCCTTGGCGCCGCAAAAGCTGAGCGTGTCCAGCAGGTTGGTATGATGGTGGGNGGGGACNGAATCCAAGTTCCCGANGGCGTCTCTGCAGGAAACATCGCCGCCATCACAGGCATCAGGAGCGCTGCAGCGGGCGTAACAATAACCAGGGAGAAGGACGCCACTCCTTTCGAGGCGATTAGGCACTATTCAGAGCCAGTGGTCACANTTGCCGTTGAACCGAAGGCAATGAAGGATCTCCCCAAGTTTATCGATGCTCTCCGAGGTCTTGCNAAAGCCGATGCTTCCCTGGAAGTTTCAACAAATCAGGAGACTGGGGAGGCACTACTCGCTGGGATGGGGGAGCTGCACCTNGAGATTACTGTATACAGGCTGGAAGAGGAGCAGGGAATCAAGGTCAAGGTCAGCGAGCCNATCGTGGTATACCGCGAGTCAGTCTCCTCCGACAACAAAGGCAGCCCATTCGAAGGAAAGTCACCAAATAGGCACAATCGTTTCTACGTCGAGGTAGAGCCATTGCCNGAGGATGTCACAAATGCCTTGCGACAAGGNCATTTCGGCAATGGTCCAGTTAGGAACAAAGACGCTAAGGAGGTGGGTGACAAATTCGCAGAATTCGGAATGNACAAGGACCTGATGAGAAAGATCTACGCAATCAATGGAACTTCTGTTTTAGTCAATGATACGAAGGGGATNCAGAATCTCCACGAGACAAGNGAGCTAATTATTGAGGCATTCAATGATGTCTGTAAGAAGGGGCCAGTTGCCGATGAGCCCTTGACGGGCGTAATGGTTAGGTTAGTCGATGCCAAACTCCACGAGGACGCCATTCATCGCGGTCCAGCACAGACAATTCCAGCTGTCCGAAACGCTGTCAAGGGTGCGTTGGTACGCTCAAAGTCAGTTCTATTCGAACCAATCCAGAACATCCGGGTCGATGCACCAAGCGAATGGGTTGGAGGGATAACTAGGGAAGTCACTACCAGGAGGGGCATTATCGAGGACATGCCCGTCGAAGGAGGGGTTTCCAGCGTCATTGGTAAAATGCCAGTAGCCGAATCATTCGGCTTCTCAAATGATATCAGGGCAGCCACTCAGGGAAGAGCTGTGTGGAATATGGAAAATGCCGGTTTCGTCCAAGTCCCACCAGATCTATTTCACAAGATTTGNGCTGAGATAAGGCAAAGGAAAGGTCTCAAGGAAGAAGTACCAGGCGAGGCCCAGTATACNGATTAGCCTAGCTAATTCTAACTAATTGGAAATCCGTCAATTCCCTTAGAACAGCTAGCGAATCGCTTTCAGGAATATTATCCAAGCATTCGTGAGCTATCCTATGGTGCTCGAGAGCCCTTTCCTTNGCATAATCAATTGAGCCTGAGTCCATTAGTTCCTTAACAGCGAGAGACAGGGTCTCGTCATTGCAGTCTTCATTTCCGAAAGCTAGATTGAAGTTTGGCAAATCGACTTCGCTATTAATTGCATGAATGGCAATCAGCGTCATCTTTCCCTGAATGATATCGGATCCAGCTCGCTTTCCTATTGTTTCTGTGTCCCCGGTGATGTCGATCAAGTCGTCCATCAGCTGGAAGCAGAGTCCTAGGTTCAATCCCCATTTTGTCATTGTATCAATTGTTTCTCGGTCTGCATTCGCCAAAATTGAACCAGTCTTTGCGCATGTCTCGAACATCGCGCTGGTCTTCCCAGAGATCATTTCCATGTATTCTTCCTCNTTCACGCTGTCTTTGCTTTCAAACTCGAGATCCTGTTGTTGCCCGGCAGCAACAACTCTGACCATCTCCCCTATNGATGATGTCAGCAATCTCAGATATTCCGCTGAGATATGTTCGGATTCGGCCAGAATCTCGAATCCNACGGCAAGCATCGCATCCCCTGCGTTAATGGCGGTAGCTTGGTCAAACTCAACATGCACTGCATTCAGACCCCTCCTAATCGGATCATTATCGACAATGTCATCATGAATCAGTGTGAAGTTGTGGATTATCTCTATTGAAGCGCCAAGAGTGTAATGGCCATCGTTAGCGTCTCCCACGGCCTCTCCNACCAGTCTTGGGAGNATCGCCCTTAGCCTCTTCCCACCACCTCTGAAAAGATGCGTCATTGCATCATTTAGGCGCCTTTGCTTGGTCTTGCNCAGGCTTAGCATTATTTCCTCCTCAACCNTGTCCCTGTGGGCGGACAAAGCATCAAGAAGGCCATTGCTCGAAACCACCTTTTCACCGTCCATGTTCACCTCCCCACAGTACTTGATATGTTCATAATATGTTTGGGCAAGGGCAATGGGATCGTTATTGCACGGCCTGACGAAATGTTCCCAAATCAGTTTGAACCATGGCGCAACAGTCCTATCGCTCCAAACCCCNGTTCCAGACATCATTTCTTCTACTTCGTCAGAGCTAAGCCAAAGCGTCTCGACTATCTCGTTTTCATTAGGTTTTACTTGAACGTCGGCNACTACTGAAATCACGTAGTCCATCTCTCTTTCGATCCATTCTGAGTTCCATCGGCAAGAGTANTCGAGTACNCCAACATTGTGGAAATCCCATTCTTTGCTTATCTCGGCAGGTATTCCCAGTTCCTGCTCCAGCTTTCTTATTGCAGCATTTATCGCGCCATCTAAATCGTTGCNATTTTCTCCNTCTATATCCAGAGGGTGGCTGCAACAAGAGTTAGCCCANATTCCGGGGAAAGTNATTTTCTCAGGGGACCTCCTTTGTACCAACAGCCTTCCTTCTCTGTCAAAGAGCAAAACGCTGAAGGCCCTGTGCAGAAAACCCTCATCATGATGGCAATCCAGCTTGGATTTCGNACCGATCACTTGGTTTTCTGAATCAACAAGTATGCACATTTCGTCCATCATCTGAGCTTGAGATTCATCGTGCCCATCCAATGAGCGACCGCGGTCCGTCATTGCCATGTCGATGGGTAGGAGGCGAGTAATATATCAAGTTCCTCGACTACCCATTATCTTGGTTCCAGTTGTACTACCATCACTGAGAAGCTCCAAAACCCTACTAGGCTCATTTCCATTAATTATCCAAACTTCATCCACCGACTCAGCAATACCCCTCGCCCTGTCAATTTTCAATGCGATTCCACCAGTGACATCAACATCAGACTCATGCTCATGCTCTATTTCGGAATCGGAACTCAAGATTCGAATCAACTTCCCACCTTTGTCCGGTGGCTTGTCCAACACTCCATCTGCACCGCTCATGAGAAAAATCGAGTGACTAACNTGTGGTACTTCTTTGGATATCCGNAACATGAGGTCATCCCCCGAAAGAATNCCGAACTCGGAAAGNCCCNGGACNTCTACTACGTCTCCAAAGGCAACAGGAACCACTCCNTCCTTGCCTNTGATGAATCCGCTAACATCCCCTTCAAAACACGGTCCCGTACCTGTCGCCCAATCAGAGGGNGGAAGCATCTCCGCACGTACGCCATTCTTCTCAAGAGAGGCAATAACAAATGTACTCAAATCCCTCATATCCATCCTAATTTGCTTTACAGCATCTCTTTGCCCATCAATTATGGCCGAGTCTGCCCCATCTTGAATCCCCCACTTCTTTGCCATTATGTGTCCAAAGGAACCGGCACCATGGATAATTATGGGCATGAAGCCCAATTTAATGATGGACCCAACCATAGAGCAAGCCCCATCTAGTGCANCTCTATCGAGGCCCTTTGGCATGGACTTGTCCGTAATCAGGCTTCCACCCAACTTGATCACTACCCTGCCTCTCATGATGATTGAACTAAGGCAACATGTATCTAACATTTCACCATTACAAGCACATGTTTAATCACGATGGCCAACTGGTAGTGCCGTGACGAATAGTTCAGAGATAGAGAAGTTTCAGAGATGGCTTCAGTCCGAACTAGCTGAGAGCTACAAAATTGAAGATTCAGAGGAAAGGGGTAGGAGGCAACAGCAGATTGAGATTGCAATTGCTGAGGCAATCCGTTACAGGGAACTTGCNAACCTGATCGGTGACAGTGTCGCTGCNCCCTTTATTGAGAGGGAGGAGCCAGTTAGGTCAGCGAATTCCGAAGAAGTCAAGGCCGTTTCAAGCGATGCGGGGGAGTGCCCTAGCTGCGGGGCGCCGAAGAGCGCAGACATTGCCTTCTGTACGGTCTGTGGGGATTATTAGCTACTCTTCCTCTTCAAACCATGTTCCTCTAAGAAGAGATAGCTCAGGGTCTTCGGGGTCGATGATACTCAGGTATTCTCCAGAAACGTTCTCCGCAAGGTAAACCGTGATTCCAGCATGCCAGACTGTTTCGCCATT
>PBUX01000018.1 GCA_002728565.1 Methanobacteriota archaeon
AAAAACGGGAAATATGCACTAAGATTTGCAGATGGAGCTGAGGATACCCTAGTTACGGTGAGGCCTGCAACTGATTTGGATCACGTAGTCCTAGTATCCGCTTTCGGAAATGCTTGCAGATTCATGCCCGCTGCTCCAACTTCACAGGCCCCATTCACAGTAAGAGTACAGGGCAGAATAAGCCAAGGAGTCACAGGAATGAGGCTCGCACAAGGTGACAGCGTGATAGGCATGATCGTGACGGATGACTTCGACACTAGTGTTCTGACAATATCCAAATTTGGTATGGCCAAGAGAAGCAGGCTTGGTTCAGGGGAGATGATACCCCTTGAGGGCGAGTTCGATGAAAATGGGGGGCAGAACTTCGAAAGGGATGGTTACAGGAAGACCAACCGAGGGACAAAAGGGGTTCGGACTATGTCTCTTCGCGAAGGGGACCAGATTGTGAGCGTTCGTCAGATTCCCGATTTGGGAGACCAGTTGTTCATGCTAACTGGAACTGGAATGATGATTAGGATGGCCGCTGCGCAGACGAAGGAGACGCTTGGCAAGGTTACAAAGGGAACTCGGATTATGGAACTTAGGAATTCAGATCGAACTGGGTACGTGGACGAGATAGTGTTCGTAGCTAGGCTTCCATCCGAATTGGCCGACCCTATGGATGCCACTGCAACAGTGGAAGAGGAAGAGTAAGGAGACCGTTCTGCTTAAGCACGGACATCGGGTCGAAGATTCGCTGCGGCAGTCGCATAGCCTGGCCATTGCGCTGGATTGCTAATCCAGTGGTGTTTCACCTCGGGAGTTCGAATCTCCCCTGCCGCGCCANCTGTAAAGGGAGGTTTCTTGGCNGGGTTTNCCTTCAAGGGGTCGTGGCNGNGCCATNGGAGAATTGAGNNAATTGATTCCNTNCGNTANTTTCTGGTNAAATACANTACTGCTAATNTTGTTGATTTTTGCCTTNTGGTGCATAATNAGGCANCTGAGCCTGAAACCGTCAAATGATAGGTCATGGGTAAATGACAACAAGGAAATGGCGACNGCGGAATTTGAAGAAGGANCNGTNACAATTAGGAATGTGCGGGACTTCAAATGGAGGAGNANCANGGANTTCGACGAGCATTGGNTAGACNTGAAGATCGAATTGGATAGTGTNTCCAAAATTTGGTTTATTCTGGAATACTTCGACCCATCCAGAAGGCAGATGGCNCATACGATCCTAAGTTTCGAAATGAATGATGGAACCAGAATAGCATGCTCAATAGAGGTCAGAAGAGAAGAGGGAGAGAGATATCACCCAATAAAAGGGCTATTCAAGCAGTATGAGCTAATCTACGTCTGGGCGACGGAAGAGGATGTTGTTGGTGTGAGGACAAGATGCAGGAAGAATTCGGTGACGCACCTATTCGAGGCAGTAGTCCTCGGCCCGGGTAACGAAAGAAAGATGTTGGAGTCATACCTGAGGAGAACGAACAAACTCAGCGAGCGCCCAGAGTGGTACAATACGATAACCAACACATGCACTACCAACATCGTGAAGCATGTGAATGAGGTATACCCNGGTAGNGTGCCAAGAGCATTTGCAATACTCCTTCCAGGACTGAGTCCAAGGCTTTTACACAGGAAAAATCTTGTAAAAATGCATGGNACACTGGATCAGACGATGGAGAATAGCATAATCGATGAAAGGGCTAAGTCNTGGGATGGCGAGTCTGACTTTGGGGAGTGGATAAGGTCGGATCTTGATAAGAGCATTGAACAGACCTANACACTTCGAACATCTGATGCGAGTTGTCAGGATGGCNAATCCTGAAGAAGTGAGNTGGAAATTACCNCCATCGAAGAGCCATATGATCAGATGGCTAGCACTGGCTGCTCGTTCTAATGGCCTCACTGATCTTCATTTCAAAGGTTCAGTCGGAGAGGACGTCGTTTCTATGGCTAATTGTCTTGAGAGTATGGGGGTGAAAATTGAGAAGGNAAGGGACTTTTGGAGAGTATTTGGGGCTGTGGATGGATTTTCCCCTCCTGGGGTGCTGAATTGTGGCAATTCAGGGACCGTGGCAAGGATGATGATGGTGNTTTGTGCCGGGTTTGATTTCCCCACNNNTATTGATGGGGACCAGTCACTNAGGACAAGGAGCTTCGAGTCGTTANCTAGTCTACTGGTGGAACTGGGTTGTAAGGTGGACTCGGGCCACCTGCCACTGTCAATCTCTGGCCCAATAAAATTTAGGTCAGCGAGCTTGGATCAGTCAAATTCCAGTCAGCCATTGACTTCAATGGCCATAGGTTCCCCTGACTTTCCAGGAGAAGTGGAAATTGAGATTACTGGAAAGCCCGTTAGCAGTGGTTACTTGGACATGACTAAGGAAATATGCACGGAGTGTGGTTGGGATGGAACGATAAGCGCAGACAAGGCAATTTTCGCTCCATGGGTAGTTTCTACACCCAAAGAGGTTAGAGTTCCAGTTGAGCATAGCCTAATACCGATGTCCATACTTTTCGATCGCTTGCATGGGGTAAATTCACTCGTCGGAGATGATTTNGGGGTGATTGACCATAGGCTTCAATCTGCNATTGACCATTTTTTTGAGGGGGATGGTGGCGTCCTGGATCTTAGTGACGTTAGCGATATCATTACGCCTGCTGCAGCGATTATGGCCCTGGGTAAAGGAGGTGTAATCAAGGGGGTAAAGCATTCTTCAAATAAGGAGTCGGACAGAATAGCTACGACTGTAGACCTGCTTGGAGCATTCGGCATCGTGGCTTCACAGACCATTGATGGATTGGAAGTGAATGGTGGTCAGCGACCAAAAGCACCATCAGGGCTGGTGAGAACATTTGGGGACCATAGGGTTGCAATGACCGCAATAATCCTAGCTAGCTNGGTNGGGGCNGAAATTGATGATCCGAGCGTCACTGCCGTTACCGATCCTGATTTTGTCNGGATGCTTGGAAGTTGCGTGTCCGATTAACTAGGCAAGTTGAAATCACTAGCTAATTATGGGNATTTAGTGGAAAAATGGCTATTGAATCTTGGAGGGAGGAGTTTTTCACACACTTCCTACTACTTCTGGTTGCCATAATCTGGGGTTCAACTTGGGCTGTGGGCAGATTTCTTAGCTTTGGATTAGATGAATACAACAAGGCATCNCTGGAGCCTGCTACAGCTGCGTGGCTCAGATATGCCGTGGTTGCAATTGTGTTCATATCTTGGTACGTATTTATTGGAAAGAGGAACGGCGTGAAATTACTTCCAGAAAATAGCGAAATGTGGAAGCAGGTTTTCTGGCTCGCATTGCTGGGNACAATGGCATACCAGCTTCTTTTCCAGCATGGGATGAAGTGGACTGCAGCGGGTGAGGCCTCTCTGATTATTCCAATTAACCCCGTTTTTACTGTGCTACTTGCTTACCCCATGTTAGGTCAGAAAATCACCAAGAGGATGGGATTGGGACTCGTNACAGGAATGGCTGGCGTGTTCGTAGTTGTCGGCTGGAGCCCGAATACCTCCATTCCTTTGGAGCACAGAATGATCGGTGATTTCATGATTTTGCTAGCTGCACTTTGTTGGGCTGCTACAAGCAACTTGACTAAGATCTCTCTAGNGGGCGATGGTGATGTTTCTGCCTTGGANATTGTTATCTGGTATTCGATCNTTGGTTGGTTACTGTTGACTCCTTGGATGTTGGTTGAATTGTGGGGTTCCAAGATACCAGAGCCGACTTGGATGGAATGGTCNGCCATTGCATATCTTGGNATATTTTCAACTGTTTTATCTTATGTTTGGTTTGCAAGGGGAATCGATAGGATTGGTCCAACTTCTGCTGCATCGTATGTATTTCTTGTTCCTGTTTTTGGCGTATTAAGCGGATGGGCTTTACTGGGGGAAGAGGTTGGTTTTTCGATGGTCTTGGGATTCTTGCTGATAGTAATTGGGGTCAGAGAGGTGCAAAGAGAAAGTGAAAAGATAGCCAGATAGCATGCACCTTGCACTGCCTCATTGTTAAATACGGATGGTCGGTGGGCGGCCAACGAGGTGATTAAATGGCGCGGAAACCCGCAAAGATGTATCGTCAAATCAAGGGTCAATCTTTCACGAGAAGGGAATATTCAGGAGGAGTGCCAAATAATCGAATTCTGAGATACCACATGGGCAACAGGAAGAGGGCTGAAGCCGGAGATTTCGAGATTTGTTTGGAGCTGCAAGTTGACAATTCGTGTCAAATTCGTGATACTGCTCTGGAAGCAGCGCGNCAAGTCGCAAATTCGACCATCAGGGAAGGAGCGGGTGCTGATGGTTATGCCCTTAGAATTCACACNTACCCCCATCAAATTCTCAGAGAGAATAAGCAGGCGACTGGTGCAGGGGCGGACAGGGTTTCGCAGGGAATGCGCCTTTCTTATGGTAAGAACGTAGGNACTGCTGCACGAGTTAAGAGGGGGCANACCGTTGTTTCCGTAAGGACCAATGCAGCAAATTACGCTGATGCGAGGGAGTCGTTGAGAAAGGCGGGATGCAAATTTCCCACGCCATGCACNATCAAGGTTATCGAGGGTTCCGAACATTTGAAGGGGCTAGTTTGAAGTCGGATGTCAATGTCAACTAGTAGTCCCTTGAGTGTATTGCAAAAATCCCTCAAGGGAGCNCCCATAATTTGGAAAGGAGACTATCCCTACTTCATACACCCCATTTCTGATGGNATCCCAAGAATGGATGCTGAGGTCCTAAGGGCGACCAGGGATTTGATAGTGGAAATGGTTGATTGGTCNAAGGTAGATCTAATCGTGAGTGTTGAGGCTATGGGACTTCCTCTGTTGGCCGCTGTGGGTGAAGCGACCGGGAAGCCGACCGTAGTAATTAGGAAGAGATCATATGGCATGGAGGGGGAAGTGCNAGTTGACGTCTCAACTGGATATTCAAAATCAACGGCTTACATCAATGACATCAGGCCCGGAGAAAGGATTCTAATTGTCGATGACGTAATTTCGACGGGTGGAACACTAGAACCACTACTAGTTGCACTTGAAAAAATGGGGGCGATTCTACAGGATGTAATCGTTGCCATAGAAAAGGGGACTGGTAGAGAGCGTTTAGCTAATGAACGCCCCGAATGGCCCATCAGGACATTGGCAAGGATTGAGATCATTGATGGAAGAGTGGAAATTATCGAGTGATGTGAATGGACCTAGAAAGGCATGATTTCGAGCTTGATGAGTTGGTTCACCGGATTAGAGAAAACGACAATCGTTTGGTTGCACTCCAAGTACCAGAAGGATTGAAAATTCAGGCTCTTGAGATGATTGACGGAATCGANTCCGGTTCAGACGCCAAGGTAATACTTGCCGCTGATCCATGCTACGGTGCCTGTGACTTGGTTCATGACAAAATGAAANTGATGGGTGTGGAGCTTGTCGCCCATCTNGGGCATAGCCAAATGAACATCGACTCAGGGATGCCTACTCACTTTATTCCAGTGACTTACGATGGTTCGCCCGAGTTGCTTGNGGTCTTGCCAATATTGGAGAGCCACAGGAAAACCGCTAAATCTCGGGANGCAAACAATCCAGAAATAAAANAAGGGGATGAGGAAGAAGCAAAGGCTATGTTTTTGGANGCGGTNGGGAGGTTTTCACCGCTAACTGGCCATAGACTTGGTTTAGTGGGTTCAATCCAACATCTACACCTTCTCGAAGAATACAAGAAGAAGCTAGAGGAGGCTGGATTTGATGTTACCATNCCTACTGGGGGGGATAGGTTGACTTTCCCTGGACAAGTTCTNGGATGTAATTACTCNGGGGACGATTCATCAATTGGTCACTACCTATTCCTTGGATCTGGGGATTTCCATCCAATAGGCCTGGTGCTGCACACGGGAAAACCTCTTGCTCTTCTTGACCCGTACACGGGAGAAGCGTCAGAGATGTCTCTTGAACGGATAGAGAGGATTCTGAGGCAGAGGTTTGGATTAATTATGGCAGTTGGCGAATCNACCTCATTTGGAATNCTGATTGGCGAGAAGCCTGGGCAGATGAGGAGGAATCTGGCAATAAGGATGAAGAANTTGNTGGAAAGTCATGGNAAGAGGGGTTATCTGCTTGCACTCGATCACGTNAGTCCTGATTTGATTGACTTCTATCCAGTGGATGCCTTTGTCAANACTGCATGCCCCAGAATTGCAATTGATGACTCTACTAGATATTCCAAGCCCCTAATTACGCCTTTTGAGTTGGAAGTCTCATTAGGTGAAAAGAAATGGGAGCACGGCTACCAATTCGACGAAATTCCCTGAAATGGTAGATTCGATCCCTAATGATCAACTAATCTGA
>PBUX01000019.1 GCA_002728565.1 Methanobacteriota archaeon
TCATACCCACTTGGCATTCCACATCCCCCAGATTTTCTTTAAGCGCATCAGCCATCCTCTGTGTGTAAACCCTCAAGGGGGAGCCCTCTTCCATCCAAATTTCCGAGTATCGAGGAGCAATCTTCTTCGGCCTTGTTCTGAGGATTATTCCCCTGACTAGGAGATGCCTTAGTGGCGCTGGAATGTCAATAACGTCCGGATCCAGCAGAAACTCCCTGAGGTAGTCTTTCACCGAATCTACAGAGCAATCATCCGGCGTTCCGACATTGATCAACAGGACACCCTGTTTCCCCATAAGCCAATCAGAAAAAACAGTGTAATAATTGTAATCTAACGGCCATTTCAAAACTCCTGCCAGAGTACTACTAACAGTCTGAATGTGAGGAAATGACCATTATGATTTGTAAGATTCCACCATATTCTTTACGGACTTTTCCGGACTAATTTCACCTTTCAGTAGCTCTCCGAGGGAGTCAATGAAAGGGGTGCTGAAAGAAATCGCCCTCGCTCTGTTTAGGAACATCTCAGTAGCACGTAGGCCTTCGGCGACCATGTGCATTTCACCCAAAGCTTCCTCCAAGCTAAGTCCGGAGCCCAACTTCTCCCCTAGGGTCCTATTACGGCTTCGAGGGCTAGTGGCAGTGACGTAAAGGTCACCAATTCCAGCAGGTCCGAACGCAGTCTTCGGATTCGCGCCCATTGCGCCAAGTAGCCCAATTCCCTCATTGTACCCCGCAAGCACAAGTGCCGCCTTGAGATTGTCCCCTCCGATGGTTTCTTTCAAGCCATCAACAATGCCGCAGGCTAGTGCAACGCAGTTCTTGTACGCCCCCCATAGTTCAGCCCCAATCGGATCTGAGGCCGCAGTCAGAAGCAGTGAGTCAGTCGAAAGCCTCTCTGCGACCCTCTCCGCCACATTCTCATCGTGGCAAGCCACCAGGGCACTGGTGATCACCCCCCTCGCTACTTCCGGGGCAATGGTTGGACCGGTCATGACGACAATGGCATTCGACTTACCGGCCTCCTTTAGGCGCCTTTCGATCGCATCGGAAATCATGCCAGAACCACCTTCTTCTGGTGGAGCAAGGCCCTTTGCCAGATCTATCAGCAGGTGAGAGGGCCTCAGGTGAGGGATCAGTTGGTCGACTACATCCAGTATAACCCCACTGGGGAGTGCCAAAGCCAAGATTTCGCACGAATCGGCAATTTCGGAAATTTCCAATGTGGCCTGAAGGCCTCTGATTTCATAACCAGGAAGGTACTTTTTGTTCTCACCCTCGTTCATTAGGGATTCGTAAACCTCCTGCTCTACAGTCCAGCCCATTACATTGTGGCCATCTCGATCCCAGATCAGCCCCAAGGCAGTACCCCAGTTGCCCAACCCAAGGATTCCTATTCGTGCCATGGCAATGGGCTTCGGGCATATAGGGCCAGTTATGACACTATGGGGAAACCACATCGCATGCGTTTACTTCTTCATGTATCATGGGCTGCGTGAGCATGAGCAGGGGTACCCGAGTGGTCAAAGGGGCTGGGTTTAGGTCCCAGTGCGTAGTGCTTCGCAGGTTCAAATCCTGTCCCCTGCACCACTTTGTCTTCTGACAATGCATTGAAGTTCAATGTGATNTTGAATATGGGATAGCAGGGGTACCCGAGTGGTCAAAGGGGCAGCGTTCAGGTCGCTGTGCGTAGTGCTTCGCAGGTTCGAATCCTGTCCCCTGCACCATCATTTCACACGTATTCTCTTTGATTTAAGCTTCGCAGTCTGTCTCCTCTGCCAATTGAATAGCCTATGCCCCATGAGTCCTACGAATGCTCCGGAAATGGCGATGCTGATCCATACATTCTGACTGAATGGCCTTGTAGGGTCTTTGGAATAATCGTCTTCTTCGTCAATTATCCTATCCCCGGGGAAGAAGCCATCATTGCAGGTTATGCCGTCCTTCTCTTCCGACTCCCAGTATTCCCCTTCNACNCCGCAGCTGTCATCATCGTCGTCCCACCTATCGAGAATGCCGTCNCCATCAGTGTCATTGAGGTCNCCCACGTNACCTGCCCCTTCATCTTCTCCATCTCCAGTGGAATCGCTGTCGTCCAGTGAGGTGGCCAGAAGCTCTTCAGGATCCTTCTCGGGGCAACCTAGGGTGTTCCCAGCGGCCATCAACTCCTCGAAGTTTTCGAAAGACGGGTTAATGCCTGGAACATTGGGGCACTTGTCGTCTTCAGCATCCCCCACATCATCTCCGTCCCTGTCCAACCACTCGGTCGGATCTTCGTCGTCCCAGTCTATGTTGTCTCCGAAGGTGTCCCCATCTGCATCAGCCCACTCGGTCGGGTCTAGCGGGAAGACGTCAACATCGTTTTCATAGCCGTCGTTATCCTTGTCTGTGTCATTGTTATCTCCGATGCTGTCTCCATCTGTGTCCATCCAGTTGTACACGTCAAATGGGAAAACATCCCCTATTCCGCCATCGANCCCTACATCCGGAACGCCATCATTGTCATCGTCAAGGTCCTCGTTATCGCCAATTCCGTCACCATCGTAGTCGGACCACTCTAGTGGGTCATCGGGGAAAACGTCGAACATGTCGCTNCTNCCATCGCCGTCATCGTCCTTGTCTTGATTGTCACCGATCCCATCGCCATCGTTGTCCTTCCATTCTGATTGATCGAACGGGAATAGGTCCATTGAGTCATTCACGCCGTCGTTGTCGTCGTCGTCATCAAGTGCATCCGGTATGTTGTCTCCATCAGAGTCCGTTGATATCAGNGGGTCAAACTTGTCGAAATCGAGNGAGTCTATCACGCCGTCGTTGTCGTCGTCATCNTCGTCGTCATCGATTATCTTATCTCCATCGAAATCGGGCTTGCACTGGTCTTGGTTGTTTGAAGCTGTATTTCGAGTCGAGTTGNTTGGAGGGCATGCTATCTGTGTCACAGCAAAGTCCGTCTCAACGTAGTACCCTAAACCAGCTGGGCTGCAGCTAGATTGCCCCCTCACNGGGGAGTAGTATCCTCGCTCACATCCGGTTTGATTCAATGAGGCGGAATNTGGGACCTCGTAGCCCCTGTCAGCAAGTATGCAGGACTTCCCNGATTTGTTCGGTTGATAGCTGCCCGGAGAGCACTCTATCTGGATTCCGGATCCGTGACCAAGCGAGACCTCCCCGAGCATAGCGTCAAACTGGTCGGTANTGGTACCGTCGCCCAGTTGNCCATCTCCATTGNNNCCCCAGCACCTAAGTGTCGCATCGTCCATGATGGCGCATGTGTGCATTCCACCGGAGCTNATCGACAGAGCCACTCCGCCATTCATATTGCTCTTTTGGGGGACCCAAGTAGATGACGTAGTGCCGTCNCCCAGCTGGCCAAANTCATTGAATCCCCAGCAGAATATTTCGCCACTTTCCATCAANGAGCAGCTGTGGAAAACCCCTGAAGAAACTTGCATCGGGACATAAACGCCACCGGATGGGTTTGCAGGCAGTTGGACCTCCGATGGCGAACTCAGACTACTGACCGAACCGATGCCGACCTGCCCGTAAGAGTTGAATCCCCAGCAGTAAATTGACCCGTTGTTAAGGCCTGCACATGTGTGAAGAGAGCCGGAAGACAGCGTAATCGCCAAGCTCCCCTCTTCGAGAAGTACCTCGGTCGGGACGTTTCTTGCTTGCTCAGTGCCCTCCCCAAGCTGGCCCATCCAGTTGTCCCCCCAGCATTCGACCTTCCTCTCAGTGGTAATGGCACACGTGTGGTATGATCCAGATGAGAGCTCCAATGCTAAACCATTCCCTCCAACGTTGACAGCTAGGGGGCTAGTACTGTCTAGCGTTGTCCCATCACCCAGTTGGCCGAATGTGTTGCCCCCCCAACATCGTACGCCACCATCGTGGAGGATGGCGCATGTGTGGCTGGCACCGGAAGAAATCTCGGAAACAGTCATACCTACCCCTAGTTCGACACTGACCGGGATCAACCTCTCCACTACCGTGCCATCTCCCAGTTGTCCGAAATCGTTCGCACCCCAGCATAGAACTCCACCATCATCCATCGAAGCACATGTGTGGTAAGAGCCGGAAGACAGTGAAACGGCCTTCTTGCCCACTCCGAGGGCTACCTTGGCCGGAGAGCTCCGATCATTCCTAGTCCCGTCTCCCAACTGGCCGTTTGCGTTGTCGCCCCAGCAGCTAACAGAGCCATCGTCCAGGATGACACATGTGTGGTAAGCACCTGACGAGACAGAAGTTAGGATGGGTACACTATGGCCCTCGTCGGCTTCTATACAATCTACAGAGGACTGGGAACCAGTACTTGGGTTGTAACTGCCTCCGGGGCAGGGCGTGCCCGCGCTTTGGCCCGAGCCCGAGACGTAGTAACCCGGCCTCGCAAACTCGCAGAATGTCTGTGCTTCAAGCTCCTGGAAGGTCCCAGGTGAGCATGGAGTTTGGTCCCAAGCCCCAGGGGTCGACACCTTGTGTCCGGGGCTGGCTGGTGTCATCACTATGTTTCCAGATCCTGGTGCGTAGTAGCCCGGAGCGGCCNGATTGCAAATGTAACGCCCGTACTCCCCCTGGNTNCAGTCAGCGGCCCTTGTAGGGTTGTTGTCATCGTTATCATCAGGGCCAGNTGCGAAGCCATCGCCATCAGCGTCACCAACGACTCCCGTTTGGAAAATGTTCAGTACGGAGTTGCCATCTAGGTCTCTTTCGGCCGAGCTCATGTATGTCCAAGGCTGCACGTCAAAGCGTTCAGGGACCGAGCCAAGTGCATAGAGGGGGTTGCCCCCCTGTCCCCCCCAGCAGTAGAGCAGATCGTTGCTAGCGATTGAGCAGGTGTAGGAATCCCCCGAAGCCAATGAGAGGGCGCCAAAATTCCCAGAAATGCCGATTGCCGTTGGCGCCGCCGCCGCCGCGGTCTGGCCATCACCCAGCTGGCTGTCCGAGTTTTCCCCCCAGCACCTTAGNGCCGAGTCTACTAGTGTGGCGCAGGTATGCCCCTTTCCGGAATCCACAGCTATCACGTTGCTAATTACAGTGCCTGCCGCAACGGCGTCTTGTAGCGACGACTCGTCTCCATATCCGAGTTTGCCACCAGTGCCATCGCCCCAGCAAATTAGGTCCTTGTTCTCCTTTATAGCGCAAGTATGAGATGAACCAGCTGAAACTGCTACTATGCCACTGCCGATAGCCAGTTGCACCGCGGAGTTTTTGTCGACCAGAGAGTCATCTCCCAGTTGTCCGAAATCGTTCGCTCCCCAGCACCATAGGCTCAGGTCGGGTGCCACTATCGCACAGGTATGCCGAGCACCCGCTGAAACTGCGATTACCCCATTAAGTCCCGAAACAGAAACCGGCGAAGTACTNTCATCNTTGGAAGTATCACCAAGCTGCCCGTGAGTGTTGTCGCCCCAGCACTTCAGGGTCGCATCGGATATTACTGCGCAAGTGTGACTTTCCCCAGCGGAAATCTGGACAGGAGCAGACGCTCCGGAAAGTCCNGNCACCAAAGTCGGGCTATTTTTGTCCNCTGTCGAAGATATCCCCAGCTGCCCGTGAGNGTTGTCGCCCCAGCACTTCAGGGTGGCATCGTCCAATGTGGCACACGTGTGTGCATGTCCAGTGGCGANGGTGACAGCNTTCCTGCCAGTACCGAGGTCGACCCCTGTCATGGTCATCCTGTCNGTGTCGGTCCCGTCCCCGATCTGTCCCTTCTGATTGGACCCCCAGCAGTTCAATGAGGAGTCTTCGAAGATTGCGCAAATGTGCCCTTCCCCTACATCTAGGGTTGTTTCGGTAAAGATCGAGCCACTCTGGGATCCGGCTGCGTTCAGGCTGGAGGAGACGGGATTCCTCATGTCAGAAATCACAATGCCATCACTAACAGCCATGTAGTATGTCTGCGGACTCCCGCCGGCTATATTCGCCCCTGTGACTATCAATTCCCATTGCCCTGCGTCAGGGGATTGGACCGTGAGCCCCACTAGGTTGTTCAAGTCATCATTGGTATAGGGATAAACCGTGCCATCAGGCCTTCTCAGCTCGAAGTCTATATCGTTGATCAGTTGCTTTCCAGCAGAAGGGGAGTTTGGCGGNTCTGTCCATGAAATTGCCAGTCTGAAGTCATTAGTGCCAACTGGAACTGTGAGCATCATGGAATGNGAGTCGCCCGTTGAGATGTCTACCCCCTCTAGGAAAGAATTCTGAGTAGCTGCTCCCACTGCACCTTCCATATCTAGCCTACCCCAACCTTCGTGGGGGTTCGGAGCCGGCTCCTGCGCGGAATTGTAGCCACCAGAGCAGGGGATAACGCTACCACCAATATTCTGGCAGTAGTTGTACTGGCCAGCCATGTCATAGGACCCTGCTGTCAGAAGTGCCTTGATCAAAGCAGAGGCTGGGTCACCGGCGTTTGTTTTCGGGTCAACACCTATGTTTGCGTTATTTTTCAGATGCTCTATCATCAGGGCGACGCCACCAGCAACTATGGGCGTT
Source organism: Methanobacteriota archaeon (assembly GCA_002728565.1). Lineage (GTDB taxonomy): Archaea > Thermoplasmatota > Poseidoniia > Poseidoniales > Thalassarchaeaceae > UBA36. Next base: position 6,492 of record PBUX01000019.1, read on the forward strand.
GCCATGGAAGTACCCTGATTGCGGCAGTAACCCTCGAGCGGGCCCCCGCTACTCGCCGCATCAGATGGGATTCCGCACCTGTCTTCTGGCTGATTACCCTCTAGAGAGATTATCCAGGTTCCTGGTGCCACTATGTCTGGCTTTATCCTACCGTCGTTGGTCGGCCCTCTGTTCGAGAATGCGGCCATTCCGTCTGGTTTGCCTACAATCTTGTCAGAGTATAGGGGGTCGACTGGGTATCTCACATCACTGGGTATTCTACCACTCTCTGAGCACGCAGGAACTGACA
>PBUX01000020.1 GCA_002728565.1 Methanobacteriota archaeon
CGGTCAGATGATTACAGGTTTTGAGCATGAGTTGATGGGTGCTTCCGTGGGCGAAAAAAGGGAATTCACTCTCACCCCCGATCAGGCATACGGAGAGAGGGATGAGAACAATGTCCAGAAGATGGACAGGAAAATCTTCCCGGAAGGGATGGATATCCAGGTTGGGATGGTCATGGGGGCAGACAGCGATCAAGGCCCTATACAGTTTTCAGTCTCCGAGGTCGATGAAGAAACTGTGACGGTTGACTTCAATCATCAGATGGCGGGGATGACCCTGTGCTTCAGCGTCGAGGTAGTCGAAGTCAGGCCAGCAGCCCCGGAAGAGATCANNCACGGCCATGCCCATGGNCCGGGCGGCCACCAACATTGAGAGACTCCGAGTAATGTTATTCGCCTATNCCGCTCCTGACGGGTCAAGCATGAATAAATTCGTACTCATNGCTACCATCCTGATGGCCTCGTCATCATCAGCTGGTTGCTTCGGGCTNGATGGAGNNGAAAACCCGGGANCGGNNAATCAGCCACAGGGGGAGCTCCTGTTNAACCACCTCCAGATGAAGGGCACTCACAATTCATACCACGTCGAGCCCGCATTCTCACCTACNCGCGAGTACATGTACACTCACCAGCCCCTTGGTGTACAGGGGTCCCAACAGGGCGTAAGGCAATTCGAGATAGACGTNTGGTGGGATGCAAGAGAAGGGCTGAGGGTCTACCACAACCAATACGATTCCGGGACTACCTGCCCNAAATTCGAGGATTGCCTCTCGGACCTATTGGAGTGGTCCCAGGAGAACTCAGACCACCATACAATTTTCATCTGGGTAGAACCGAAGGATTGGCCAGAACAGGCGACGGAACTAACCACGACGGTCGAGCTATCCAATTTACTTTCTTTAATCGAAGAAGAGATCGATCAGTTCTGGCCAAGGGAGAAGATGCTGACCCCAGATGATGTAAGGGGGCAGCGGGAGTCATTGAAGGAAGCNGTGACCAATGATGGATGGCCCAGTGTAGAAAGCAGCAGAGGCAAGGCAATCTTCGTTCTCCTAGCTAGAGGGGAGATGCGAGACCTGTATATCGAGGAACACCCGGGCCTTTCCGATGCGAAAATGTTCACCTTGTCAGAGGAATCAAGCGAAGAAGCCGCCATATTCTCTCTCGCCGACCCAATAGGGGATGGCGAGGAGATCTCCAGACTGGTCAGCGAGGGGTANATCGTACGCAGCCGTGCAGATAGCGGCGGAGAGGAGGCAGACAGCAATGACAAGTCTCGTCTGGAAGCGGCCCTCTCGACTGGCGCCCATAGTATCTCGACCGACTACCCTGCCCCAGTCGAGGGTTTCGACTACTGGGTCGAAATACCCAATGGNACNCCTAGTCGCTGCAATCCTATCTCATCACCAGCTTGGTGCTCCTCAACTGGATTGGAAGATTTGCAGTAGGCATTATGCCTTTGCCACTACCTTCAATTCTATCGCAATCGCGGTNGGCAGGGCACTGACTGACACCGTGGTCCTTGCTGGCAGNATCTCTGAGAAGTATTCCGCGTATACCTCATTGTAGTCCTGGAAATCACGTTCCATGTCAACTAGGAATACCAGAACGTCGACGACATTTTCCAAGCCAGAACCGTTTTCCTCCAGAATAGTCCTGACGTTATCTATNACGGAGTGAGTTTGCGCTTTGATATCGTATTCCCTACTGTTTCCATCTTCATCGCATATCGCGCCACCCGGAATTTCATTCGTAACCGGGCGTCTGGGCCCCATTCCACTGACGAATAGGAGTCCACCGGCTCTGTGAAGGTGGGGGTAAGAACCCACTGCGGAGGGGCCGCCTTCGGCAACGAAGGGCCCATCCTGGCTAGACATCTTGCCTGCGGCCTTCTTTCCTACTACNGCGCCTAGAATGCCACCCACGGGNCCNCCAACNGCTGTNCCCGCAGCAGCTCCAATGGCACTGCCCGCAGAACTCACCAGNGANGAGCCGATCTNATCGTAAATCTCCTCCACTGCTTCCGCAGGGGCTGAAATAATCTCTTCNACAATCCTGCCCCTCTTCTCTTCAGTTGAGAGTCCATCCNCCTCTTCCATCAAACCATCCCTTTGTCAAGTACATCACGATCCCCGTGGTAATATTCGACGTCATCCTCGTCGAACTCCTTGTCGCCAAACGACTCACTCGATGGGGTAAGGGCAANNACAGCNCCTCCTGAACCGTGCAGGGCCTCGTAAGCTAGCACCTCGCCCTTGTAGTTGTTATGNTGCCCCATTACCGAAGCCATCCACCAAGCTGGCTTGTAAGCCACCACTTTCTGGACTCTGATTTGCCCGTGGATCTCNCTTGAAAGCTGACTGAGATCCTCTAGNCTCCCATCTGCGAAGAACTCCAGCATCTTACGGTTCCATTCATCATCCTTCGCACTGTGAATCCTGTCCTCGGACGGATCTATGTGCTCCGTAAACATCCTATTGGATAGGCTGGACACGACAACAGCCACTGCCTTCTTCCCCTGATCCCTAAGCGCATCGCGAGCCGCCTTACCGAGAACTATTGTCTCGGCTCTGTTTGCATACATATTGCTTGAGACGATGCAAGCCGGGGTCTTGTTTTCGGGATTCAGCAGCTTCAGTGCCACAACCGAGCCCGTGTCTATCGGAAAGCCATCGTAAGCNACCGTTCTCGAGTGAAGCCCCCGTGCCTTGGCCGCTTCACTAAAACCTTCGGCGAACTCAACATCCATTCTGAATTTGTACGGCATGCTGCCCAAGAAGTGGAAGTCGTCGTCTACGTGAATCCACTCGGGCTCGGGGTGTGCTTGTATCTGATGCCCAATTATGCTCGGCCAGGTCGTAGAGTAAACCAGGATTATATCGGCCCCACTTTCCTCTATTCTATTCCTGCATTCTTCGAAAGCAGACCTAAGATTCCCATATCCCTCGTTTCCATCTGGTGATAGGAGGGGCTGCGGGTGGGGCGGGCAATAGATGCCGAATAAGACGTCAGACCCTTCCATGCAAAATCCTCAAAGAACCAGTTCCCTGGTAGATTCAATTGGGTCCCAGGCCGCAATCAAGTTTCCAGTGCCGATCACAGATTGGTACCCGTAGATCTCCGCCGGATATTCGGGATAGCCCATAGCAGCCATCATCCAGGTCAGACCGCCTGCTTCGGTCTCTGCTATAGTTTGCTCAGTGAATTCTGGCATTATGTCGATCACCTCGCGCATATTGCCGTCCCTCATCAAATCAACCAGCTTCATGTCCCAGACATATTGGCTATGGTTGTATATGTGCTCCCTGCTCATGTCCTCGGGGAGGGGGGCCTCAGTTACGAAGTGCCTATGAGAGAGGCTGTGGCTGCTTACCAGAACGACCCTCTTTCCGCTTTCCTCAATGGCCTTAGCACAAGCCTCTCCTAGGGCACTTGCTTGCTCATTCATCACCTCTGGGGAATAGTAGTGGGCATTCCGGTTACTGCTTATGGTCACCACAGGCTTGTCCCATTCGGGGTTAAGCATGTGACAGGATGTTATTGTGCCGTAGTCAATACGAAAGTCAGGGTTCCTCATCATCATGGAGATAATCCCGGACTCGGAAGCGGATTTACACATCATTTCTGCCAGATCAACGTCTACGGATAGGTCGTAGTTGTATCTAAAGAGGTTGGGGAAAACAGGGTCAACTGACTTGGACTTGAATTGCGGAAGGCCAAGGAAATGGGTGCCAATGTAAGTCTGCCAATGAGGGGTGAAGATTACAATTGAGTCGTAATCGATTGATTTCAGCTTTCTGGCCAGCCTATGGTAGCCCCACCTAAGCGTCTCCCATCCGCCTTCTGCAAAAGCCTCGTTCTGATCGGGATTCTCAGCATAGACCACATGAGGGGGGTGCGGTGCCAGACACCCCAGAACAATCTCGCCCTTCGCCATGTTACGCGAGACGGTGAAATCCAAAGAAAACCTTCCGGCCGATTTCGCAGCCTTCATTGGTCAGACCGGAATCGGCAACCATGAGATGGGACAAACCCCCGCTTTGGCCCGTCGCATTGCCAAGCATAGCCGGATTCGCCCTCGCCTGCTCCCCACTAAGGTCGTACAAGATAGAGGCGCTCTCGTTCATTTCGACCTCCGATGGCCAGGACTCCCTCATCACCCCTCTAATTTTCGCGGTTCTCCTAACATCGTCACTATATTTCTCCCCATCCAATCTGGGCGATAGGAAGGACTTGATTCTGGGGGCCATAGTGGCCCTGATTCTGGGAGTCCTGCCACAGGCGATATTCTTTCCTTGGATGATCTTAGTGGTTTTGTTCTGGATATCCCAGTCGTTGTATCTGTGGAGATATGACTTCCCACCCTTCCGCATCGGACTATGGATCGGACTCGGNGCCTCTTCTGGACTCTTTTTGGGCGGTTTCTTCGCTCACTACTTCCTNTGACTCCAGACTGCATCGCCTAGGACAATTCCNATTATGGCGAATGCCGGCAGAGAGCTAGCAATGGCGGAGAACATCAACTCATCATCAACGTAATCGATAGTAATCCTCACCTCTCCCACNCCGGAGTCTCCCGGGTGATTCACAAGCACATAGTGGCCATCCNNAAATNCGGGGGTCATGACTTGGGTATTCCAGGATTCCCCAGGGCCTATTGATTGACTGCCCTTGTGCCCAGATGCTGCAATCCCATTGTTTAATTCGGCCCAATCAATCTTCCCACCATCGGCAAATCCAATGACATCATCACGGTGTAAAACCAGAACCTCAACAAATTCTTCACCGACGTTTCTGACCTCTATATCGNCAGGCTCCCAAAGGCTGTGAATCTCAATAACATCCAGATTTACGTCACCCGGGCCAACTCTTGAAGTCGGTTTTTCCGAATCGGTACCAGGTCCGTCAATGATGAAGACCACGATCGACAAAAGTCCGATGATTGTGAATGANAAACCAGCAACACAGGCCCCCTTGCTGGGAACCAGAGATCTAAATCCATTGTCCCTCAATGATCTAAGCTTCGGCTGCATCCGATGGGTGAATAANGCGCAAATAATGGCCAGAACTAGCCCNGGTACCAAATCTGTAATCCAGTGNATTCCCAGATATTGGATGCTAAANAGGTATATTGGGACGTTGACTGCAACGAACAAATCGAATTCCTTGTGCCGCCATTCCCCCATTCCAATGCCCAGATCCCTGACATGTAGNCGATTGATGATCAATAATCCGACGGGTATTCCAACATGTAGGCTCGGAATGCCGTTATCCAAGGGGTCTACCTCAGTGAAGAAGAATAGATTCCAATCGTTGTGATAGAGTAGGGCATCCATTCCTGGGATGAAAGAAGAGGTTACTTCTACGTTGAAGAACAGGTAGAATGGAANAGCTAGAACGTAGATGATGAAGTAGTTTAGAACCGCCTTATCGGCCATTNCTTCGTCTCTGCAGAGAATGTAGTACATCGGACTGAACCAGATCAAGAAGAGGTAGACGAACAAGTAATGGAAAGACAGCAGCTCAGTCAGCAGACCGTTGCTAAAGGTGTCCTGCACCCATAGCGTGGCGTCGCCCTCCAGTTGGTGGACATAGTGCGTGAATCCACCCACTTGCGGCTTTATNGCCTCATTGTGCTGGTCAATGAATGCCTTGAATGCGTACATCAGGATGTACATTCCTATGTGCCACTTGTACCCCTTCTCTCGAATTTCATCCACCAGGCCAGAGAGGGGGACCCTCATTTCCGGCTCGTCTCTTGTCAGGAATCGGTGAATTGGAATTGTAATGGACAGGATTGCTATCATCACCGTTTCATACGGTCCGATAGGCAAGTCCATGGCACCGGCGCCCTAGACTNGGTCAAGAACATTACACCATTAANGGCGCCACTCAACCTAGTCCTTGGCTAGTATCTTGATTTCGGGCAACACGCTNGCCAAAACCAAAATCATCGATCCAGCTAGCATCCATTCGAATGCCGCAGCCTGGCTCAGCAGCTCCGATGTCACTGAGGTGCAATCCTGGTCCAGGGAACCTAGCCTTTCCTCGAGAGCGTATAGGTCAGTGGAAATTCCGGTGTACCTTGCGAATCTCTCCAGCATACCTACCAGGCCGATTACCCCAANGCCAGTAGAAATCACCCTAAATGGGATAAAACCAGCGAATGACGAATCTTCCTTCGACATCGCCCAGGTCACAATAGTCATGCCAATNGACCAGATGACGCTCCCAANGAAGATGACATTTGCCTGTAAGATGTGTAATTCGAACTGCTCGTTCCATGGGGTGAAAGAAATCCAAAATAGGCTTATCCCTGCTNCCATAGCAGCAAACATGGAGACTTTGTTAATCATCAACCATCTNNCCTCTAACCCCTTTTCAGAGATCCAANTCCCTCTNAGGNTGCCTAGCTGGAATCCTGCCAGTGCCAGCAAGACNCCGCTGATGGCATAACCCAGGGTGAACGTCAATCCCGATCTGGGNAGTAGGTCCATGTCGGAAATGAAAGGCAAATTTGGNTCACAGCCGTCCGAAACCCACAGTGCATANGATGCNAGTGGGGTCAATGCCAAGAGGAAGACNACCGCCTTCATGGTGTTCTCAACCACTAGCCTCTCAAGCAGCCTATCCACAGCCAACCCATGTGAAGGATCAATTTTAACTATCCCGAATCCATAATGACTTAGCACCAAGTGCGAGAGCCATGGACGGTCACCAACTTTGGCTCTCACAGTGCGAGAGCTACGGNTTCTCCCCNGAGGCAAGAATCTACGAGGAGGGAACCAGAACTTCGCAGGATGCCGCAAACCAACTAGGCTGCGACGTCGCACATATCGCCAANTCNATAGTATTCGAAGGNAATCAAAGGGCGGTGGTCGTGATCGCATCCGGCGCCAANAGGGTGGATCGCAAACGCAAGCTAAAGCGGGCGATTGGCTTCAAGCCGGGAATCGCCAGCCCCGAATATGTCAAGCAGAGCACTGGTTATGCCGTTGGGGGCGTCCCGCCCTTTGGCCATACAAAACCAGTCGATATNGTCATGGATGAGGATCTGATGGAATTCGAACTGGTGTGGGGGGCNGCAGGCACNGCACAGACCGTATTTCCCATTACGCCNGCGGACCTCCAGAAACTCTCCGGAGCAAAATTGGCGGACATCAAGCAGTAGGTTTCCCATGCCNGTCGAAGAGCTCATTGAATCCGCCGCTTCNCTTAGGGACGAAGCGGACCGCCTCGCAGACGGAATAATCGCAGACGGTTCTGTGGAAGTAATTTACAATCCGTTAAGATACGCTTGGGNTGTTCACGCCGAGTATGTCCGCAGAGCCGGAGGAGGAGGTGCAAAGACCATTCTATTGGGTATGAATCCAGGGCCCCATGGGATGGGGCAGATGGGAATACCATTTGCAGCGACTACCGTAGTGCGCGAACTATTGGGCATCTCCGGCATCGAGGTAGGCGACCCAGTTGTCCAGCACCCAAGAAGGCCGATCAATGGCCTATTGCATCCCAAGGAGGAAGTTTCCGGCACCAGACTCTGGGGGGCTCTGGAGGAAAGGTACGGGTCTGGGCAATCCATCTTCAGGAACGTCTTCGTCGTAAACCATTGCCCGCTCATGTTCTTCTCGGGACCATCAGCGACCAACATCACCCCTGATAAGGTGAAGGGCAGGGCGGTGAAGCGTCTTCTGGTTAGGTGCGACAGGCACCTGGCCGAGGTCGTCGAGTCGCTCGGGGCCGAGCGCGTGATTGGGGTGGGGAGGTATGCAAGATCGAGAGCAGAGCGGGCACTAAGTGAACTCAGCATCGAGATCCGCTCTTGCTGGCACCCCTCTCCGGCATCACCGCTGGCGAACAAGAACGGGGGGGCGGACTGGCGGGCGAATTTTTTCTCAGTCCTCCCCTAGGGAAGGGAAATTCTGCCGCTTATTCGGTGAGAACAGTTAAGTCGGCTAATGGGGTGTCCCGAGGCATGTCAGCGAAGACTACGCCTGAGTACCTGATTTCAAATGCCGAGAAATACGCAAATGAGGACGCAATATCCTGGAAGGACCCATCCGGTAATTGGACCGGAATGACATGGTCCGAATTTTGCGATACTGCCATGTCAGTGGCCAAGTCCCTAATCTCCCTTGGATTCGAAGAGGGGGACAAGCTGAGCATCTATTCCTACAACCGAATGGAGTGGTACGCTGCCTATGCCGCTGCAAACATGTGCAATGGCGCAGCAGTCGGAGTCTACCACACATGCTCGCCCGAGGAGGTCGAGTGGGTGGTAGGGGACTCAGACTCCAAAGTCGTATTCGTGGGGAACAACCCGATGGACGGCGGGGACGCCAGCAAGATGTGCTCCAACAGGCTTCAATCGGCAATGGGCTCTCTGAGCAAGGTCGAGGCTGTCGTCTCAGTGGACGGCATGGATGCGATAGACCACCCAAACTCGATGATATGGGGAGATTTCATGGCCAAGGGCGAGGGAACACCAGACTCGGCGGTAATGGACAGGATTTCGAGCATCACCCCATCTCACACTGCCTCGCTGATATACACGTCAGGAACCACGGGCAACCCGAAGGGGGTCGAGCTAACTCATGACAACTTCGAGGCGGAGATCGCAGGCGTGTCTGCCATTCAGAAGTACGGCCAGGGGGACGGCTACGTATCTTGGCTCCCCTGCGCTCACGTTTTCGGGCAACTAGCGGACAACCACATNTGGATTAGGGATGCCATGCACATGAGGGTAGTGAGCAATCCCCTTGAGTCAATAGACTACGCGAAGGAGGTCGAGCCGGCTCTATTTATCGGAGTGCCCAGAATCTATGAGAAGGTCTACTCGAACCTGGTAGCTGGGTTGGGGAGCAAGGTCAAGTGGCTAAGCCTGCCCATCCTGGGGGGCATAGTCAGGAAGAAGGCCAAGCAGAAGATCGGATTCTCCAACTTGAAGTACGCCATCACAGGTGCCGCACCAATCAACCCTGACATANTGCACCTCTTCCAAAAGCTGCAAATTCCACTATTCGAGGGATATNGGATGACTGAGACGACCGCCGGGGCGACAATCGGATACCCGGGAAACAACAAGATCGGTACCGTCGGCAAGACATTCGTCGGNGAGATCAGGATCGACAATCCCAACGAGAAAGGCGAGGGGGAGATTCAGTTCAGGGGCCGACACATCATGAAGGGTTACTACAACAATCCCGAGGCAACAGCAGACACAATGACCGAGGACGGCTGGCTGAAGTCCGGTGACCTCGGAAAGAAGGACTCCGAGGGCTTCGTGAGCGTCACNGGCCGAATTAAGGAGATTTACGTCAGCTCGGCCGGGAAGAACATCGCGCCATTGGTGATCGAGGAGACGATGAAGTCGATCCCGATAGTATCACAATGCATGTTGATCGGGGACAATCGCAAGTTCTGCAGCGCCCTCTTCACACTCGATGTAGGCGCCATTCTCCGAGACAAGCACGGGATGGACGGCGCCAAGGTTCCGAAGGATCCAGCAGAGCAGCTCGCCAAGCTGAAGGAGCTCGGCCACGAACTATCTGACTACACTGACAGCGAAGAGATCCGCGCAGAGGTGCAGGAGCAGGTGGACAGGCTGAANGCCCAGTTCTCCAACCCNGAGCAGCTCAAGACCTTCACGATCCTCCCGAGGGACCTGAGCGTGGATCACGGCGAGCTNACTCCCACACTGAAGATCAGGAGGAAGCAGATCAGGGAGAACTGGAACGCCGAGATCGAGGCGATGTACGCAGGCGCCTGATTACGGTTTGATGCACGATGGACCCTAGCCAGTGGGCCCTGTTAGCAAGCGTNTTCGCCCTCGGGGCAATGAGCCCCGGACCGTCACTGGCAGTGGTTCTGCGCAACACGATGGTGGGAGGGAGGCCCCAAGGGGTCTCGACCGGNATCGGCCACGGCNTGGGTTTCGGAATCTACGCATTCATCATGGCATTCGCCTTTCACACTGTACTATCCTTGGGNGAGTCGGCCCAGTTTGCCATCCAGTGGGCGGGAACTGCAATACTTGTGTGGCTCGGCATCGTGTTCCTGAGGGGGGCCTTCTCCCCGGAAACAGGGGAATCAGATGACTCGGAACACAGGCCTTCGAACCACCATGGATTNGCCCAGGGGTTCTTGGTAGCGCTGTTCAACCCCAAGATCCTCGCTTGGATGATAGCCCTATACTCGCCATTCATAGAATCGGGGATGGGGATGACGACTCTGCTTGGCATGGGCCTGCTTGGCATGGCCATAGATGGGACATGGTACGTCACAGTTGCCACCATCCTCACCAAGGGCGATAGGGTGGAATCGCTGAGGTCGAAGTCCCATTACATCGAAGGCGCCATGGGGTCGATGATGCTGGTATTCGCAGTTTTGATGATCACCGGTATGTGAAGAAGGCCCTAAATTGCCTCTCAAAGCCCTCCTCCGCCTAATATGACTACGATCATCACAAAACACAGCCCAAGGAACACAAGAGGAAGGACAATCACAGAGCTCAAGACCCCCCAAGCCATTGCACTGTTTCCCTTTGTGAAGCCCCACAGCGCAAATCCCAGGCCACCTATCGGCCAAACCAGGAACGCCATGGTCCCAAAGAAGTCACTGACACCATTGCTGCCATGATCCTCGGCCCAAACTTCCATGCGTTCGGGTTTGTGGGTCTCTTGGGTCAGAATCGTGAAAGCGTCAGGGTACGCCCCATCTACCTTGCCCGNCCATCTAACGTAACCATCTGAATCCGGCTCTGATGCGTATTCATCGTATCTATAACAAGTCAAGCCCTTCCAAATCGTACCATTCTGATTCACATAGGTACTGCTATCTACGTTGCAGTGGTTTTCCCCTTCCTCCCACGTAATCCATCCGCGCCAGTCAGGCTCACCTGATTTCCCAAGGTCACTGAACTTAGTAGTGTAAACTTTGAACTCCTCACCCTCGATCTCAATGGTTTCCTCAGATAATGAGAAACTCATTGTACTGGCATAAATTGTGTCATCTTCCCAAGTGGCTTCGCTAATCGCTGCAAAAACAAATGAAACCACTGAGATGAGGATCGGCACGCCGATTAGCCCTATGGCGAACCATGCTCCCTTGGGCAATCGCGGCCGTTCNTCCACGGGCACAGTGTCCCCGAATACCGAACCGCCNCCAGTCTTCATCATCCCAACGTCCCCCGTTAGCATTGGTCCTANTGCAGCAGATNCCCCNTCGTCCCTTTCGGGCATGTNTCCTGCGGGGCCCTCGGATTCTGCGAATGGGCTCACGGTCTCCGCTGNCCCCTCTTCCGAGCCTTCTTCCCACCAGCTATCCTCCTTCACTCAGATGCCCCCCTGGACTCGATAACTGGCAGGCTGGACAATATCCCCTGCCGCTCTTCGTGAGACAATAGGGCCTGTCCCGATATTGCAAGCTCCCTGCGGATCGGCTCCAGCAAGGACTTCTCCAAATCNCCCCTGTAGAACATGTTGTANGTGTCGAATGGGATTATCCTAAGGTCGGGGGACACAATGTGGACGCATGTCTTCTTGACGCTACGCAAGTCGAAGGAGTGAGCGTCAATGAAGTCCATAATGATGATTCTGAAAACGTTGTCGTAGGTGAATTGGGAGGGGACGATAAGCTCTGGAAGGCAGCAAAGCAGCTCGGCCAGGGAGTTGCTAGCCGATTGGGGGGAGTGTCCCGTTGAAAGGAGTTTGAACACCGCCTCATGAATTGCTGGGTCCTTCTCGAATTGGATGGTTGACCTCGGTCCGGACAGCAGAGTCTCGTCATCCACGTACCGTGTTATTGGCACGGCCTCTTCACCAACCTTCAGGGCATAAGCCATGGATAGGCTATCGGGGTGGCANGGCACAGGAAGGAGGTCCTCGACCTCGAATGTATTGGATTGCTCCCCGATCCTCCGACGCACCTCGGTCAGTGTCAAACGCTCCTCCGAGGAATCGTATTCNTCAGCCCTCCCGGCNTCCTGAATTGGTTGGAAGGTAATCCCTCTTACGCATGGCTGGGAGATTGCGAACTCGACCAGGTCTCCTAGCTCGCCTTCATTTAGCCCCCTGCAAACCGTGGCNACCAGGGTGGTCGAGATGTTGTGCTCGTTCAGGTTTTCCAGGGCCCTTCTCTTCACATCCCTGAGGTCCGCACCCCTAAGTCTCTCAAGGGCACCCCTCTCCAAACTGTCGAATTGCAGGTAAACCTCGAACCCAGGCATGTACTCCGCTAGCCTCCTGGCAAAATCGGGATCGTTCGCGATCCTGATTCCGTTNGTGTTCACCATCAAATGACGGATCGGCCTGGATTTCGCCTCATCCAGGATCTCGAAGAAGTTGGGGTGGAGGGTCGGNTCACCGCCGGATATCTGAATCACGTCCGGCTCAAGCTCATTTTCAACCACTGCGTCGAGCATTTGCACCACGTGTTCCAGCGTTCTGTAGTCCTGGTGCCTCTCTGGCCCGGAAGATGCATAGCAAATCGGGCAGCGGAGNTTGCAGTGATCGGTGATTTCAATCAAAGTGAGACAGGAGTGCTGCTCATGGCTCGGGCAAAGCCCACAGTCATAGGGGCAACCATACTTCAGGGGCGTGTTCCACTTCTCCGGCATCTCGCTCGGCTTGACGAATACCTCCCTGCATCGCTTGTAGTAATCTGCGTCATCTGCGAGGAGAACCTCCTCCCTCTTACCGCATGAGTAGCACAGCTTGTCCATGAAAACAGAGCCGTCGCGAATGATCACCTTCCCATCCGACCTCCTTAGGCATGACGAGCATACTGATGTTGCAGTGTCGTAGAACAGGTAATCTCGGATTCTTCCACTCATCTACGACCAGTGTAAGCGAGGACGGAGGGACGCTTCAANCATCCCCCGNAACNCCCCACTCTTCCTCGGTNATTTTTCCGAGGGTAAGGTACCACACAAGCCCCAGTACGCATGCAATTTGTATGGGGCTGAGGAAGGCTATCTCCCATTCAGTCGGCTTAATCCAGTCCACAAGAAGCCTCCAAACAAGGTAACCCATCAAGAAGGACCTGAATCTCCAACCCTGTGGCACTGGATCCAACTCGGATCTGTATTTGGTGAGGAAATATATTCCCCATATCGCAAAGATTTCGTACAACTGCGTCGGATGCCGGCTTACCCCGTCTCCGAAGTCGACTCCCACTGGGAGCGAGGTAGCTACGCCATAGGTGGCATCATCGAGCCCCGAGAAAAAGCATCCCAGCCTTCCGATGCTCATCCCCACTGCCAGCGGCAGAACTAGCGGATCTCCCGTTCTGGACTCTATTCCCATTGACTTCTTCGCCAGTTCGATTCCAGTCATTCCCCCTAGGAGCCCCCCCACTATCGTTTTCCCTCCGAAGAGTATGGCAGGCCCTTCAGTTAGTGCGAGCATCGTTGTCTGCGGATGCTGTGCCCAAGCTAGTAGCTTCGCACCAACCAGGGCACCCAAAAGACCCGCCACGATGAGGGGGTGACGTTGCTCGGGCGGTATCGAATCACGACCGGATTCGGACACCCACAGGGTCACCGAGATGCCAGCTAAGTATCCCAGGAACTCGAAGAAAATGTGCGGGTGAACAGAAACAACCCCTAGGTCTATCCAATATGGGAACCCCAACCTAGCGTCACCTAGGCTCGCGAAGGAGTCGAGTCTTTGGATACTTCCCGTAGCGGACAACGCATTCTTGTGGGAATATGCGCTCGGACGGGCATGGCGAGTGAGGCTGAGGGCGGTGACTCGACCTTTGGCAAAGCCCCTCGGGGCCTCTCTATGCCTATTCGAGTGGTCACAGCGACTTCGATTTTCGATGGCCACGATGCGGCAATAGGGATTTTCAGGCGAATACTGCAGAGCCAGGGTTGCGAGGTAATCCACCTAGGGCACGATAGGGGTGCAGACGAGATATCTCGCGCGGCGATTCAGGAGGATGCGCATGCTGTGGCCATAACCTCTTACCAAGGGGGCGCAGTGGAGATGTTCACCTACACCCGCCAGCTGCTCGAAGATGCCGGTTTCGGCCACTTATTCTTGTTCGGAGGTGGGGGCGGGACGATCCTACCACCTGAGATAGAGCACTTGAACGACCAAGGAATCGCTCGCGTATACTCTCCGGACGATGGCCGTTCAATGGGACTGGTGGGAATGGTCCAGGATGCCATGGGCAGTGCTGCAGGCACCAACCTGCTAGATGAAAGGCGGTTCGACGACCTAGTCGAGCCGGTTTCCGCCGATGACCATGGGGCAGTATCCCGCCTACTAACGATTGCAGAAAACCTAGGGGAGGAAAAGCTCAGCGAGTTCCTATCGAATACTAGGTCTTGCGACGAATCGGCAGCCTGCCCCGTGATCGGCATCACAGGGACGGGCGGGGCCGGAAAATCGAGCCTAATCGACGAGCTTATGCTAAGGATAAGGAGGGACAACCCCAGTGCCAGAGTCGCACTATTGGCAACTGATCCAACTAGGAAGAAGACAGGGGGGGCGTTGCTCGGTGACAGGATTAGGATGAACTCACTGACGGACAGCAATCTATTCATGAGGTCATTTGCCAGCAGAGGGAGCGGACGCGAGATAGCTGACTGCGTCGGCAGGGCAGTAGAAGTCTGCAAGGCAGTCGGCTTCGATCTTGTGATTGTGGAGACAAGTGGGATTGGCCAAGGTAATGATGCCATAACCGAGGTGGCAGACATGTACCTTTACGTAACCACGAGGGAATACGGGGCACCTAGCCAGCTCGAGAAACTCGCCGCCTTGGATTTCTCAGATATCGTGGTTCTGAACAAGTTCGACAGACCGGGCGCGGAAGATGCCCTCACCGAGATCAGGAAGCAAGTTCAGAGGAACCGGGAGTCCTTCGACGAATCCCCCGAAACCATGCCGGTCATTCCAACAATCGCGAGCCAGTTCGCAGATGCGGGAGTCGATCAACTATGGAAAAGCCTGTCATCCCTCATCAATGACAAGTTCGAATCAAGCTTCTCAGCTTCCGAACCTCGTCTGGGCGAGGACGGACTGCCGCACCGGGACCCCCCCATACCGCCAGAGCGCCAGGGATACCTAGCTGAAATCGCAAGTACGGTCAGGAGCTATCATGAAAGGACCGCAGAGGCGTGCAAGGGAGTCAGGCTAGTTCAACAGCTGGAGTCCTCCGCAAAGCAACTCCGGTCATCTGGCAGAGACTCCGCCGCAGAAGACGCCGAATCGGAGGCCGAGTCCCTTCGTGAAACTATACCGGCCGAGGCCTGGTCGTCGCTGGATGAGTTCCAGTCCTTGGCGGACGCATACAGGTCCGGAGAAGCAACTTACGTGGTCAGGGGCAAGGAAATCCCAGTCAAGACAACACGCGAGACCCAGTCAGGCACGCAAGTCCCCAGGGTCGCCCTCCCTACCACTGAAGACTGGGGCGAAAGACTGGCATGGATACGCAAGGAGAACGCCCCTGGCTCCTTCCCATTCACCGGCGGCGTGTTCCCGTTCAGGCGCGAGGACGAGCTACCGGTCAGAATGTTCGCCGGCGAGGGAAGTGCCGAAAGGACGAACAAGAGGTACCATTTCCTGTCAAAGGACCAGTCGTTCAACCGCCTTTCCGTGGCCTTCGACTCTCCCAGCCTATATGGGAACGACCCCCAAGAGAGGCTTGACATCTTCGGGAAGGTTTGCGAGTCAGGCGTCAGCATCAGTACAGTGGACGAGATGGAAAAGCTGTTCGATGGCTTCGACCTCTGCGCCCCCAATACATCGGTAAGCATGACGATCAATGGCAATTACTGGTGGCACCTAGCGGCCTTTTTCAATGTAGCAATCAGGCAGCAGAAGAGAAAGTTCGTCGAAGAAAACAACCGAGAGCCAGAACAATCAGAGATGGAGGAAATCAGGGCGAGAACCCTGTCAACGGTAAGAGGAACCGTCCAAGCCGACCAACTAAAGGAGGCGATGGGCCAGAACACCTTAGTTTTCAATCTGGACACCGCTCTGAGGATGATGGGCGACGTCGCGCAGTTCTACGTAGACAATGACGTCCGAAACCACTACTTCGTCAGCATCAGCGGCTATCATATCGATGAGGCCGGCGCTAACCCAATCACGCAAGCCGCGCTCACACTTTCCAATGGACTAACTTACGTAGAGCTATTCAAGTCCCGAGGCATCGATCCGGATAAGTTCCTCCGAAATTTCTCATGGTTCTTCTCGAATGGGATGGATCCGGAGTATGCGGTGATCGGAAGGGTATGCAGGAGGATCTGGGCAATTGCAACGCGTGACATGTACGGCGTCGGGGAGAGGGGGCAGAAGCTGAAGTACCACATCCAAAGCAGCGGCCGCTCCCTCCACTCGCAAGAGTTCACCTGGAACGACTACAGGACCACCCTCCAAGCCCTCTACGCATTGGCTGACAATGCAAACAGCCTGCACACAAACAGCCGCGATGAGGCATTCGGGACTCCCACCGAAGACACGGTAAGGGACGCAATGGCAATCCAGCTCATCCTAGCAAAGGAATACGGATGGCTCAGGAACGAGAACCCACTGCAGGGATCCTTCGTCGCTGAGTTCCTTACCAATGAGGTCGAGGAGCAGATACTGCGGATTTTCGAGGAAATGCACGGCAGGGGGGGAGTTCTTGGTGCACTAGAGGTCAATTTCCAGAGGAACCGGATTCAAGACGAAGGCATGCTCTACGAAAACCGAAAGCATACCGGCGAGACCCCGGTAGTCGGAGTAAACACATTCACTGACTCCGGCTCAGCTACTCCGCCAGCTCAGGACTTCAACATCGAGGTAACCCGTTCTGACGAGGATGAGAAGATGATGGTCATTGAGAGGAACAAGAAATTCAGGGAAGAAAACTCCCCTGAGGCCCAACGAGGCATTGAGAAATTGAAAAAGGCCGCCCGCGAGGGGGGAAACCTATTCGAGACCATGATGGAAATAGTGGATCACTGCACGGTCGGACAAGTCACTCAGGCATTGTTCGAGAGTGGGGGCAAGTTCCGCCGAAACATGTGATTTGGCTATTTTCAGATCATGCACTAATTGACCTCTGACACCGTCGTAGGCCTCAAGTTTCATAACCTCAAATGTAACGACCTGCTATGTTGTCGGCGATAAATTCTCGGCATCAGTGGTGAGGGGATGCATCTACTTAGGATTGAGTTAGAGAACTTCAAGTCCTTCGGCGGCGAGTTGACAATCCCTTTCGAAGAGGGATTCACAGCGATCACCGGCCCCAATGGGAGCGGCAAATCAAACTGCGGGGACGCCATCCAATTCGTTCTCGGACCAAAGTCCACTAGGTCATTGCGCGCATCGAATGTCACTGAGTTGATATTCAACGGAGGAAAGTCAGGGAAGCCAGCGAAACACATGTCTGTGACATTGGTCTTCGAGAACTCCCCGGAGAACGATGGAAGGAGGAGACTGAAGTCCGACACGGACGAGGCCTCCTTCACTCGCTCAGTACGGCTCAATAGGAAGGGCGAGCCGGTTTCCTCGTACAAAACGAATGGCGAGCCAACTTCAGCTTCAGAGATGAGGAGGATCCTCTCACAGGCAGGGCTCAGGGGGGATGGCTACAACATAGTCCTACAGGGGGACGTCACCAACCTTGCGACCATGACCCCTCACAAGCGCAGAGGCGTACTGGAGGAGGTAGCTGGCGTCACTGCATACGACGATGAGATAAGGAAGGCGAACACCCAAAGAAAGCACGTCGAGAACAGCATCGAGACGATAGACATCTTCGAAGCAGACCAGAAGAACCGCCTGGCCGACCTCTCCAAGGAGAGGGAGCAGGCGCTTAAGTTCAAGCAACTCAAGGAAGAGTCGGACGTCGCCCGCCTGACTCTGGAGCAATCCAGACACAGAAATCGAGCGGATGAGGTCGATCTATTGGCCGCTGAGAGGTCAAAGTACTCAGAGAGGGAAAAAGAGCTTTCAACTGAGATTTCAGAAGGTAGCAAGAGGCTAGACGAGTTCGACCAAGAGCTGGTGCAGCTCGCAAAAGACATCGACAATGTCCTGGGGGGAGACGCCCGCTCGATCATCGACGAGATCAGGCAGCACGAAATCGAGATAGAAACCGCTGGCGATAGAATTGGCGATCACAAGCAAGCCATATCACGGACCAGATCGGAGATCGAGAAGCTGCACAAGGAAAGGGAGGGTGCCGACAAGGCAAGAGCCGACTCTGAGTCGGAACTCGACTCACTGAAGCAGGCCGTCACGGACTCCAAGGAGTCACTAAGGAGGGCCGCTGAGGATGAGAAGTCCGCCAGAGCCGCCATCCAGTCCGGTGACAAACACGGCAGAGATCTCAACAGGGCACTGGGCAAGAAGATGCAGTCCGAGCAGACTTGCATGGAAGAGTTCGCCCAGGCACAGTTGGAACACGATCGCGCTATTCAGAAATCCCAACTCGCCTCTGAGAACCTAGCAGAGCTCGAACAGGCATACGAATCAGCAGAACTCGAGAGGGACGACCAAGAGCTAGTCGGGGAGGATCTGGAGAATGCAAGCCCAGATGAAGACAGGAACTCCCTAGCGAACGAACTGATGGGGCTACAGAAGCAGGAACGGTCCCTAATCGAGGATCGCGATATCGCCGAAAACCGCCTAAGGAAGGCGGAGACCGAGCTTGCCAAGGCCAAAGCAAGGATGGAGACCCGATCAAACTCCCCCGGCTCAGCCTTCACGATTGCTGCATTGTCCAAGCTGAGGGAAAGCGGTGAGATCCATGGCATACTAGGAACCCTAGGAGAACTCGCAACCCCCAAGGACCCCTCTCACGAGGAAGCACTGGCCTTCGCATTCGGCGGGGGCCTCCGCAGCATCGTAGTCACTTCTGACTTGGTAGCATCCAAGTGCATTTCGTGGCTCAGGAAGAACGGGGGCGGCAGGGCAACCTTCCTCCCCTTGAACAAGCTCTCGGTATCCAGGCCCCAGGGTAGGACCCTATTGGTGGCTCGGAATCCGGGGGTCGTAGGCTTCGTCCACGACTTGCTGGAATTCGACCCCAGCGTGGAGACTGCCGTCAGGTACGCGGGCAGGAATACCCTTGTCGTAGACTCCATGAGCGTCGCTAGAGAGAACATGGGGGGAGTCAGAATGGTCACACTCGATGGCTCCGTAATCGAAAGCTCCGGGGCGATGACGGGGGGCTCGGCATCCTCCAAGGGCAACAGGCCAAGGTTCGATGGATCAGCAGCCGGATCATCAGGAATTGATAAACTGGAGATGTCTGTGCAAGAAGCAGACCTTGTCTTCTCGACAGTGGACGGCGCGCTCAGAGAGATTAGGAGAAACCAGCAGGAACTAAGGGACAGAATCCACAATCTCGATGACGGCGACCATTCCATAAGGGTAAGGAATTGGAAGGCTGATCTTGAGCGCACTCAGAAGGCAGTCAATGACCTGAAGGGGAAGGTAAGGTCAGCCACCAAGGAGTTCGAGAGGTGTGAGTCAGAAAGGAAGAAACTCTCTGAAANGTGCGAGAGGGCAAGTCAAGCCCTTGATGCAGCCGTCTCAGCCAGACTGGCCGCTGCCGAGGCTTTGCAGAACCACACCCCCGATCACCTTTCCGAGAAACTAAGGGAGGCCGAGAGAACCAGAACTGAGGCCGAGAGGACGCGNGTCTTGTCTGAGGGNGCCATNGATAATGCCAAGCAGCAGCTCTCNCTCCTCGGAGACAGGGTCAAAGAACTAGAGAGNCAGATCCAGGGNCACGAAATCTCCGTTTCAGATGCCAAATCGTCAATCGAAGAATTACAAGAATCGAAGAAATCCTCNGAGGCCNTTCTCGTCGGACTCAGGGAAAAGGCCTCACAATTTGACGAAGAGCAGAAGATACTTACCCAGAGGAGGGAAACGGCGGTGGAGGAGCGTGCAATACTCCGCGCTCACTTGGACTCGCTGTCTTCCGAAAAGCAGACCATTTCATCTAGGATGGAGGAGCTAATTGTACAAATCAAGCAGAAGAGAGAAGCAGTGGAGGAGATCGCAGCAGAGTTAGAGGCTGCTGGCATCCCCCTCCCTCCTGCCGACTCCCCTCTGCCAACAGTCGCCGAGGCGGAGCGTAGCGTGCAGGGGCTAGAGCGCCGCCTCGGCGCCCTCGGGAACGTGAACATGCTGGCAATAGAGCAATACGACGCTGTCGCCACCAGGATCTCCGATCTGATTTCGGATGGCAAGACCTTGAGGGATAGGAGGGATCAACTATCGAGCATAGCCGAAAAGCTGGAGGACGAGAGGAGGACTAGACTGCTTCACGTCTTCGAGCACGTGAACAACAACTTCAGCAGGGTTTACGAGATACTGCAACCATCNGGANGNGGGTCCCTGAAGTTAGAGAACATGGACAATCCATTCGAGGGGGGCTTGGAGATGGCCTGCGTGCCACCTGGAAAGAGCCAGAACACCAGGAGAACCGCACTCTCTGGCGGGGAGAAATCAATGGCCGCCTTGGCGATGATTTTCGCTATACAGGACTACGAACCCAGCCCATTCTATTACTTCGACGAGGTCGACCAGAATCTNGACCCATTCAACTCCGAGAGAATAGCGGCACTGTGCCGAATGCGCAGCCAGATGGCCCAATTCATCATGGTAACNCTGAGGAAGGTCAGCCTAACCCTAGCCGANCATCACATTGGCATCACACACGCCGGAGACGGCAGGAGCCAGAGGATCACAGATTTCGACAGAGCCGCGGCCTTGGATATGAGTGAGGAGATAGAGGCCGAGGAGATGGCGAGGGCAGCGTCCGACGCTGAGAAGAGAGCAATGCCGGATCTTCCAAAGCCCGAGGAAATGCCCAGAACCCCCGATCCACTGGAATCNCCGAAGAGCCTTGGGGGATTGGCCGAGAGAGCAGGAGTCGATGTGGAAGGGACATCAGAAGGAGCTCATGAAGGGCCCATGGAAGGCCTCATTTCAAGGGCAGACGATACCGCTGGTGAAATGGAGGTGCAAAATACATCAGAAGGCCCCGATGGGCCAATAACAGCAGAAATTCCGGAAGTCGAAGCCAATCAGGAGGTCGAGTGATGGTCTTCGGCGAGCAGCTGAGGGAGGACATAGTCTCCAGGCTTCTGGACGGCAAGCCCGACATGGGAACCAGTCGCTACCTGGATAGGCTAATGGAGCTATCCTCCATGGAGGAGGCGGAGCACCAATTCCTGATCGACCCATTTGACCGCTCGGTCGCCCTGGTTTTCCAGATGTTCCAGTCTAGCGACCTCGACCCATGGGACGTCGACCTTTCATCTTTCACTGAGATGTTCAACCAGNGGATCAAGGAAGCAGATAANATCGACCTCCCCTCATGNGGGAGGCTAATCAGGATGGCTTGGTCAATCCTCAGAGGCCAAGCCTCCTCATTGATCCAGAGACAGGAGCAGGCCTTCCTCTTCGAAGAGGAGGATGACTGGGACTTCGATTCCGGCTGGGAGACCGATTTCGAAGACGCGGACTACAACTTCTCCGTCGGAGTGCTGAGCGGCGCAGCGGACGAGGTACTACCCTCGATGTTGGAAGGGCGAATTCACAGGGAAGAGAGCAGGCCAGTAACCCTTGGGGAACTGCTGCTGGGCCTGCGAGATGCCGGCCGCCTAGCTGAAGAGCAGAGGATTAGGGAGNGAATCGCAAAGGAAAGGAGGGAAGCCCAAGTCAAGGCGAGAGCAAGGTTCAGCGGCAGCCTTCACGTCGAGGACCTGGAGGGGGATCTGAAGAGGACATGGTCCGCACTCAAGTCCAGGATCGACGAAGGGCACACAGCGTCACTCGGGGATGTGGCCGAGGAGCTTCAATTGCTCTCAGAAGAACCAGATACAAGTGAAGACGAGATCAGGGCAGAGGCCCAAGTCACTGCCCTAGTATCTACCCTATTCCTGACAAACAGGGGATATGTCTCCCTATCACAGCAGCAGGGAAAGAACGGAAAAATCGAGCTAAAGGACCTGTGGTCCGAGTCATCAGACTACGACGAGCTGACCAGCAAGCTACATCCCAAGTCAGATATGGGGGCAATCGAAAATGTCTGAGCCGGCACTTTCCACCATACTCGAGGCAATATTGTTCGGGGCCGGCAGATCGATGAAGGTTTCAGAACTCTCAGATCTGCTCGATGCCCCCCAGGAAGATGTCGAAGAGTCCCTGCAGAAACTAAGGAAGACCATCAAGAGGCGAGAAAACTGCGCACTGCAACTCACTGAGGTCTCCGGGCGCTGGATCTTCGAAGTCAGGCCCGAGCTTTCCGATTTCCTACCCGAGGACTTCAGGGCCGACATCCCACAGAGGCTACTCCCTGCAGCGGCCCTAATTGCATACCATCAGCCAATGTCCCAAGCTCAGCTGGTCGAAATGCTCGGACAGAGGGCGTACGATCACGTCAGGGACCTATCGAAGATGGGCCTGATAGACAGGAGAAGGAAGGGACTCACCAGGAGGCTAACTACGACCAGGAGGTTCGCCGAGTATTTCGGATGCCCGGAAGTGGACTTCCGAAAGGTGAGGGAGTGGTTCAAGGAAGAGGCCAGTAAGATGGGCCTGACCAGTGCCGAGCTCGCAGCGTCTCTGGCCCCAGACGAGCAACTAGTGATACATGATTTCTCGGAGGAGGAAGCAAGCGAAGTCGGTATCAGCGCCGAGGATTAGCTCCTCGTCCAAACCCTGTCGTAGATCAGTGCCATCTCCATTAGCACCAGAATAGGGCCGCCCACCAAGAACATGGACACGGGATCTGGCGGGGAAAGAAGGGCACCAATGGCAAGGCCGATGAACCAAAGGACCCCCCTGTTCTCGACAATTAGCCTCCTATCAATCAAATCGGCTCTGATTAGTAGGATGACTACAAGAGGGGCCTGAAAGCCAACTAGTGATGAGAAATACAGTCCAGAGACAAAGCCCACCCATGACTGCAAGCTCCAAGTCGACTCTAGGTTAGAGGCAGCGGCATCCTCCGCAAGGTACTGCAGTAGGAAAGGAATCAGAACCTCATGCGCATAGGCTATCCCCATCACTCCAAGGACGGCTGAAGCGNCTGCAGAAAATGCAAGNCTCGTTATGTTCATATTTCTACGTATTTCGCCAGCGGCTTCGAAATCGCCCTTCATGGCTATGTCTGCAATAATTACCAATGCTAGCAATATGAACCCAATTTGAACCGCGATCCTTAGTTGCAGGAGGATCGCCTCCAATGGCTGCAGAATGATTAACTGAACACCATCGGGCACAAATCCTTCAGCCCCAATTAGCCATTCAATCAATTCCTCCGCGACTGGGAAGCCAAATACCACCCCCAAGGCAAAAACGACTATGTAGGCCCTACTCCTTCTCTCAAGGTGCTCAATCAAGGTTCGGAAACCCTCGCTCTCAACAATGCCCCCTCCCCCTCCTTGCATGCCCTTGGATCGACCCATCATAGGTGAAAGCATCGCAGAATCGGTCACTTGCGGAGGATTACGGTCAGTAAATCCCCGTCCATCAATCTGTGATCCAAACCCACTCTTTGCCAATCGAACTTCGCGCTAGGGCCCTTGACTCTCGCATATCGGAATTTTCTGATAAAGTCCCTATGGAGTTTCTGGGAAACCTCTCTGACTGTGGAGGTATCCTTGACGATCAGAGGCTCCACCAAATCTGCTTCCTGCCCCTGGGGCTTGAGGAAAATTGACATGAAGCCAAGATTATCAAAAATGAAATCCTTCATCTCCTCCAAACCTTCCCCTGTTTTCGCAGAGACGTTGAGAATAGGCCAACCGTCCGGCAAACCCTCGTATGCCTTGGAAAGATCAGACTCGCTCGCCAGGTCAATTTTATTCACCACAACTATCGATTTCGTGTAGCATCTGTTGCCTGCCAAGGTATCCACAATGTGATCATCAGTCACATCGGTACGAAGAGTAACGGTGGCAGAGACAATTCCGAAGCTTCGGACGATGTCCACTATCTCCTCATCCTCGAGATGAGTTTGCTCCAAGGTCGATCGGACCTCAATACCCCCTCTCTTTGTCCTTGAGACAAATACCTGTGGGGGAATCTGGTTCAGCCTCATACCAGATTTCCACAATTCATGGTCGAGAATGTTGAAGTGGGATTTTTGGAAAGGATCAATGACATATAGGACCATATCGCACCCACGGACCACATTGAGGATCTCCCTGCCCCTTCCTTTCCCCTCCGAGGCACCCTTGATCAGTCCTGGCAAGTCCAGAATCTGAATCTTGGCACC
Source organism: Methanobacteriota archaeon (assembly GCA_002728565.1). GTDB lineage: Archaea > Thermoplasmatota > Poseidoniia > Poseidoniales > Thalassarchaeaceae > UBA36. The sequence continues at coordinate 24,238 of PBUX01000020.1, forward strand.
CCTGTGTTCCATAACTCCTGGGATGCAAGTCAGGGTGGTAAATGCGAAATCACCAGCGTCAGACTCCACCTCGGTCAACTGCGAAATCAAGCTGGATTTACCTACGCTTGGGAATCCAACTAGAGCCACAGAAGCATCTCCTGACTTCTTGACCTCGAAACCCTGTGACCCCCCGCTCGCCTTCGAGTGTGCCTGAGCCTTCTCCTGCTTCTCCTTCAGAGCCGCGATTTTCGCCTTAAGCTTACCAATGTGGCCCTGAGTGGCCTTGTTGTATTTCGTCTTAGAGATCTCATCTTCGAGCGATTTGATTTGCTCGTCTATTGTTGCCATCAAATCTCCTCAATCAGGATGTGGGGGTTCTACGTATAGGTGGCCTTCGCACACGTTCTTGAATTAGGTGGCATTTCTTCGAAAGAAATGGCGGAGCTAGGGTTATTTGTTAGCAGCCGTCCATGGCACCATGGCGGACGTGACCCTGCATCTTGTCGACGGCCAGAGATTCAACAGGATGGCCTCTATGCCCCTGGGGGAGATAATTTCTGGAATGGAGGGGAGGTCCTTGAGGGAATTAAGGCCCCAGGGGGATCCTAGATTTCAGAGGGAATTCGACGTTGACCTAGAAGGGGATTTCCTAGAATTAATCGACTCAAGATCGGATTGGGAACAAAATATGCCCCCCGCTGGGCTGAGAAAAGGATCCTGCGAAATTGGACTAATTGTTGCAAAGTGGTGCTCATACGCTCATTGGAGTTGCTGGGAAGCCAGGCTATTCCTGTATGTTGAGCCAATTCTGCCCAGGGAAGTGTCTAGCACAGAGGATTTCACAAAGCCGGAGGTATGGGAGGAATTCTCTTCAAAAATCGCCCAGACGGACATGGCTTCATACTCCGAGTCTGTAATCCTTGACTGGATGTCCCGTCGGGAGGCCCTTGGAGAGACGATGGAGCCATCTGACGACCCAAGGATTCTGCCTACAATGGAATCCCACAAGATGCTGAGCGAATCACTTTTCTCGTTCATCGATCATTCTAGGAGGTCCGGCGACCCCATTCTAATCGGCCGGGAATATTTGGATCCGGCCGAATGGTACCTCGGAGGGGCTCGGATCGCAGAATCTATGGCGGTCTCTTCATGACGGAATTACCATTGCACCCCAATCCACCTGATAGGACACCCGATCCCTCAGTAGTCGTTCTCGGAAGATTCCAGCCATTTCACAGGGGGCACGAATCCATGTTAATTAGCGCAGAGAATTGGAGGTCTGCAAACTGCCCGGAGACCGGCCTAATTATTTGCATCGGATCTTCAAATCAACCACAATCTCTGGAAAACCCTTGGGATTATCAGGAGCGCTCCGCAATGGTCCAAGCATGGATGGAAGGCCAAGATTTCAATGCCGAAATCGTGTGTATCCCAGACATAGAGGACCCTCCCAACTGGGTCAGGCATGCAGAGAGATACCATGGGGAAGCTGGGGTCATGTTCACTACCGACCTTCAATTAGCGGAATTGTACGAAGCCGCAGGATGGGACGTCATCCTTGGTAATCTTGAATCTCGTGAAAACTTCGAGGGCTGGAGAGTCAGGGCTACTGCCAAAATGCTGTCTACAGTCTCTGATGAGGATGCGGTGCTTTCCATTTTGTCCCAGACTATTCCAGAAAGGGTAGCATCCTACCTCATCAAGGAAGGGGCAATCGTAAGGCTGGCTTTCTTAGGAGAGTCCGGGGAGCCTGTCGGTTGATCTAGAGATCATCTTCGAATTCCTCGAACTCGTCCATCTCTTCCTCAGAAAGCTCCTCTTCGAATTCCTCGAACTCGTCCGCTTCAGACTCCGAGACCTCCTCGTCGAATTCCTCGAACTCGTCCGCTTCAGACTCCGAGACCTCCTCGTCGAATTCCTCGAACTCG
>PBUX01000021.1 GCA_002728565.1 Methanobacteriota archaeon
ATTCCTCTGCGGAAAAACTGTCTGCAATCGACACCGCACAGCAGCCCGCTCGAATAATCCCCAGGTAGGCCACCACACACTCGAGGGTCATGGGCAGATAGAGCGCGATCCGGTCACCTGCTTCAAATCCGTGGTCCTTGAGGCCCTTAGCCACTCGGTTGACCTGCTGCTCCAACTGACCGTAGGTAGTTGTTTCCAGCTCGGTTGATCCTTCCTTCCGGGTGACGACTGCTGGGCAGTCCGAGGGCGCCGAGAAACATGAGTCGCTGATATTCAGCATAGCACCCTGTAACCAGTCAGGGTTTTTCGGATCACTACTGTCGTTCAGTACAGAATTCGGCTCCGCACTAAACTGTATACCGAGATGATCGACCACTGACTTCCAGAACCCATCTCGGTCACTGCACGAGAGCTTGTGCATAGCTACATAGTCGCTGACCCCGAACTGCTTCATGAACTGAGCTAAGTTCGTGTGGTCCCTTTGGGATCCTGGACTCCAGGCGATGGGAGGTCCGTCTGTCTCAGGGCGATCCGCAAAATTTGTCTGGAAAAATTTCCACTGGTCATCAAAGCTGGTCTCACTGGATATGTTTCGAACGAACTGATCCCATGTCTGATCTTGTTCGATCGCTTTGTTAGAGCGGTTGTCTTCCACGGTCATCCCTTAGAGCTACCATTCAGTTCACAAGTCTGCTGCGAGCATCCAAATTTAGAGTGTTTAGCGCCATCCGAAAGATATCCTCAAGTACCACTCCGTTGAGCCCGTCTCCAACTATATCTATATTCCCTGCCTCTCGGGACGTGGCGCAGCTCGGTAGCGCACCTGAATGGGGTTCAGGGGGTCGCCGGTTCAAATCCGGCCGTCCCGATTAGAGAGGTCCGGTATGATTCATGCATCCCACTAAACTAGAGACTTATTTCAGTGGAGAGAATCATGGAAGAACTAATCGCATGTCACGATGTAATCCTGAACTACGCCAGCGCAGATCCAATCAGTGCATTTTTTGGATTCTGCGTGCTGGTCCTGGAACTCATCGGCCAGTGGACTGGCATGGGCTATGAGCTAGCGAATATCGTAATATTTGTGGTGCTACAGCCATTGCTGATTATCTTCTTCCTGACACTCTGGCTACTGGAAAGGCGCAAAAACACAAGACTGGGAGGATGAGACGATGAGGATACTGACCGCGGTATTAGGATTGTGCTTNTTAGCTGTGGGAGCTTCAGNAGTTAANGCACAGGACGACCTTGAATGGAGGCCTCGCCTACTAGGCATCGGAGCCAATTTCATGGCGTCAGAAGGACTGAACNAATTCGGTGAGCTTGCTGGAGGAGGCTGGGGTTTTACCAGCGGTGTCACTTGGATGCCTTCGCAGACCAGTAATTTTGGAGCCCGCCTCGATCTATCGCTAAACGTCTACGATAGAGCGCACCATCCAACNTGTCTTACCACGCCCTGCTGGATGAAAGGAGACATGTCTATNACCAACGGCACCTTTCAGTTCGGAATCGGGCCGGAATGGACCATCAGTCGTGGGCCGGTTCAGCCCTATCTTTTTGCCACAGNAGGCCCGTCGGTATTCTACACGAGNTTNGGATTGGACTGGNTGTGTAATGAGGGTANCTCANGTTNCNNCTGTAGCGAAAACTANCATAGCGACTGGGGAATTGCTGCCCGAACTGGGGGAGGATTGCGCTATCACTTCAGCGAGGCCTTCGGTCTGAATTTAGGGTTCGCATACCAGTATCATGGAGTCCGGAAGTATATGATTAAGGGAGACCTCGGTCTTTATGATGATGGAACGGTCAAAGTCGATAACATGCGTCACTCTCGTGCCAACAACCTGAGCTTCGAAGTTGGAATNAACTTCAGTATGCCNCGTGGTTACATCAGGGAAAGAATGCCCTTCTAAACGAGAAAGGAGCAATTACATGNAATTACTGAGCAAAGAACGAAATCTACTCTTAGGACTATTCCTAGGGGCAGCGTTAGCTATTANTGTCCCGCACCTGACATCGGCACCCGAGGAACTCGTGGCATCTACGGGCCAGGAAATGGAGTGTACTGGACAGGTTGACCTCGACACTGCCTTCCATACCTACGGCCAAATCCACCTGGTGTGCGAATAAGGCCATGAATTGGTCCCTAAAAGATCAGTGGGTCAACATAATGTTCATCAAGTGCGGATTTATCCTTTGCATTGTCGCTGGATTCAACGAACAAGCTAGACTGGCCATTTTTGTCGCTGGACTGCTCTCATTCGTGGCAGGGTGCGCAAGATTCTTAAAGACGGCCAACTAAATGACCGGTGTCCCTCGTCGTTCCTACATAAAAGGAATGGCCCTTGCCGTGCTATCGTCAATCATGATCTGCGTCCTGATTGGAGCTGTCGGCATCATTGGGGTCGAAGGGGATCCCTTTGATCGACTGTATTTCACACTCCTAGGGCTAGGCTGGGCCAGTGGCCTAATAGGAGGCTTCAAGGCTCGTCATATGCGCTACACAGTGACAGCAATGGCGCTGGGAATGGGCCTGATCGCGGTCTACGCAATCCTGATCGGCAAACACCATTCACCCGTCAGCTCGGTGTTTGAAATCATGGGCCTGAATGGATTTTTTGTGGTGCTATTCCTGCAGTCCGCGAGATTGTTTTCCAGAGCTCAATAGGCTTGCTGAAATTAATGTGAACTAAACGCACATGACGGTGTAAGCCTTGGTTGAAACTGAAGATTTATGATCTTTAGTTGGACGAAATTGACCAAGACTATAACTGCTGGCGACGACCTAGCGAAAAAGTGTTCAAGTGACAGAATCAGGCCCATCAGTAGAAGTAATTAATGTAAGGAAAGTTTATCCGTCGGGTGACGGGGAACGAGCAGTCCTGGACGGAGCTTCAGCGACCATAGGTTCCGGCGAAAGGGTAGCTATTCTAGGTCCGTCAGGGTCGGGCAAATCCACGCTATTGAATCTGCTGAGCGGAATCGATGAGCCCGATCAGGGAACCATAGAAATTAACGGTTCAGATCTCAGGACTCTCTCAGAAACCGAAAGAACCCTTTTTCGCAGGAACCATATCGGCTTCGTTTTCCAGTCGTTCAATCTTCTACCCGCTTTAACGGTTCTAGAAAACTTGCTTCTTCCCCTAGAGTTGATTGGCAGAACAGGAAATGAAGCTAATGAACGAGCTCGGTCGCTGTTGGAAATGGTGGAGCTTTCTAAACGCGCTGACAGCTTTCCGGATCGCCTTTCAGGGGGTGAGCAACAGCGAGTTGCGATCGCTAGAGCGGTAGTTCACGAGCCTTCACTCTTGCTAGCCGACGAGCCGACCGGAAACCTGGATGAAGACACAAGCCATCGGCTCATAGAACGACTAGAAGATCTCATTAGTATTGGAAAGACGACACTGGTAGTAGTTACGCACTCCAGGCAACTGGCCGATAGAATGGATAGAGCATTAAGGCTGGACCGTGGTGGCTTGGTGGAGTACTAGAACATTGAAGCTGTTGAACAAAGCCAGTATGCGCCATCTCAAGCAACATCGCTTCCAGAGCATCTTATCTTTGTTGGGAGTGGCCCTCGGTGTCGCAGTTGTTCTCTCCATAGATCTAGCGATACAAAGCGCTAGAATCGGTTTCCAGGTTTCCGCCGAAGCTGTAGCGGGACTGGCCACGCACGCAATTCAGAGTGACAGAGGGGCTATCGATGAAGATCTTTTCACGCGACTCAAACTCGAACTCGATGTAAGTGAGGTCGCACCGGTAGTCGAGGGTTCGGTGACTTCAACTTCATTGCCGGGAAGAACGCTTAGAATATTGGGGTTAGACCCTTTCTCAGAGGAACCTTTCCGGCCCTATACATCTGGAACCTCGTCCAACTTAGATGTTGGCCGACTCATGACTACCAAGGGCGGAGTGATCCTCACCGAACAACTCGCCGCGGAGGGAGGACTCACGGCCGGCGATTCTATCCTTGTCTCTAGCTACGGTACAAAATGGACGCTGCCCATCGTTGGATTATTTGAGTCAGATGACAGACTTACTAGGTCAGGCCTATCGGATGTCCTGGTCATGGACATTTCGGGTGCACAAGAAATATTCGACATGATCGGCTACCTGACTCGAATTGACCTCCGCATCCCAGATGCTGACCGATCTTCCGAACAGCTAGTAGTTAAGATCACAGAAACTCTTCCCAATGGAGTGCGGCTAGAAAATGTAGGAACCCGATCAGACACAATGGCCGGAATGATACAGGCATTTGATGTGAATCTGACGGCACTGAGCCTGCTCGCCGTACTGTTCGGAATGTTTCTCATCTACAACTCGATGACTTTTTCAATCGTCAGCCGCAGGGCTTCTTTCGGTAGGCTCCGCGCACTGGGTGTGACCCGAGATGAAATACTGCGGTCTGTGCTCAAAGAGGCGTTTTGGATAGGGGCATCGGGAACGGTCATTGGGCTGGCATTAGGTATTTTTTTAGCGCAGGGATTGATCGGATTGATCACTCAGACTATCAACGATTTGTATTTTGCACTTTCGGTAAGAGACATCTCTATTGAGCCCGTAAGTCTGGCTAAATCACTGGCTCTGGGCATCGTTGCCACCGTCATTTCTGCCCTGCCCCCGGCCCTGGAAGCTGCGGGTTCCACGCCTAGGGCGGCATCGATACGATCCGTCCTCGAATCCAAGACCAAACGCATGGTTCCGATGCTAGCATGGTCGGGAGTCGCCCTATGCCTTTTGGGTTGGCTGATCCTTTTTCTGCCGACCAGAAGCCTAGGTGTCAGTTTTATCTCACTTTTTGCCATTATAACCGGCATGGCCGCGATTACACCCCTTGGAACGGTCGCCCTGGTAGAGTTAGTAAAACCGACTTTGGCTATATGTTTTGGCACGCTTGGATCGATGGCAGTAAGAGGAATAAGGACGACCCTTAGCCGCACCGCTCCAGCCATAGCTGCTTTGGTTATCTCCGTTTCTGTGACTGTCGGTCTCGGAATCATGATAGACAGCTTTCGCGGGACCCTCATCGACTGGCTCGACGGAACACTTCAAGCTGACATTTATGTGTCTCTGCCCGGACCTCAGGCCTCACGGGCTTCGGGAACTTTATCTGCAAGCCTGATACAGGATTTTATCTCGACAGATAACGTGGTGGGCTACAGTACATACAGGGCTGTTGATGTGGTCAGAGACGGAGACACCTACAGACTAGTTGCGCTGGGATTGGACCAGAGAGGAGAGGACGCTTTTGATTTTCAGTCCGGTGACCCAGACGCCATCATGAGAGACTTCCAGGCTGGCAGGGGGGCCATCGTATCCGAACCATATGCGTATCAACGACAGTTGGCAGTAGGAGATTCGATCTCTCTGACAGGCGAAAAATCTAGCAAATCGCTTCCCATTCTTGGCATCTTTTATGACTACGGATCTGAACAGGGGACCGTCATGGTTTCCAGAGGGTTATACGACACTGCCTATGATGATGTCGGGGTGACATCACTGGGACTCTTCCTGGACGAGAATACACAGCCAGAGGAAGTGGTAAGTAATCTCCTGACCAAAGTACCCGTCGGCAGAGAAGTGACCGTGCGATCTAACTCCTCACTGCGATCAGCTTCCCTAGAGGTTTTCGATCGCACTTTCACGGTGACCGGAGTGCTCCGTTTACTGGCATTCATAGTAGCCTTCGTAGGGGTATTGAGCGCGCTGACCGCACTCCAAATGGAGAGGACCCATGAGCTAGGTCTACTTCGAGCCTCTGGTCTGACTTCGGCCCAACTGAAACGCCTCGTAATCGGACAGAGCGGCCTCATGGGATTCATCGCCGGAGTGCTTGCGATCCCTGTGGGAATATTGCTTTCCGTTGTCATGATACAGGTGATCAACAAAAGATCATTTGGATGGAGTATACAAATGCAAATCGACCCTGAAGTGATCATTCAGGGTATGGTGCTCGCTCTCTTCGCCGCTTTGTTGGCCGGAATTTATCCCGCCCTGCGCATGGCGAACACTTCACCGTCCGTGGCACTCAGAGGAACCAGCGAATGACCAGTGACTGGATTATAGAAACCCGATCAATGAGCAGGCTAATGTGCATCATCCTGCTACTCTATCCAATGGCCTGCCAGGCTCCAAGTGAGACAGCGGAACAACAGGAAACTCTATCATTAACTGACATGCTCAGTGGAGTTGATACGGTAGGATACTCCAGGGCACTCGAGGCACGAACTTTCAATTTTCCTGAGGACCACGGCCCCCACGAATCTTTCCGAACCGAATGGTGGTACGTGACAGGCAACCTAAACTCTGAAGACGGTGACCCTTTTGGATTCCAGTTCACAATTTTTCGTAATTCCCTATCTCCATCTAGATCCAACGGGACCTCCGCCTGGAACACTAACCAGGCGTATATGGGGCATTTCGCACTGACCGATATCAACGAGAACGACTTCTTCTTTGAAGAGAAATTTTCTAGAGGTGCCGTCGGATTGGCAGGGGCAGAAACAAATCCCCTAAGAATTTGGATAGAAGACTGGTTTCTTGAAGGATCAACCCAAGACAAAAATGTATTTCCACTGCAACTTTCAGGTGGGGCCGACGGCATTCAACTAGACCTGACCCTGCAAGAAGGCAAGCCAGTCGTCTTACAGGGCGAGGAAGGCCTGAGCAAAAAAGGCAACGCCCCTGGGAACGCATCGTATTATTTCGCGAACACTAGAATGCCCGCCTCTGGAACCTTACTTGTCAACGGAGAGCTTTTAGAGGTTTCAGGGTTGGGTTGGATGGACAGAGAGTGGTCGACTTCTGCACTGTCAGACGGACAGGTCGGCTGGGATTGGTTCGCACTTCATCTCGACGATGGCTGGGACCTGATGGTGTACCAGCTCCGGCGTGCGGATGGCAGCGCAGACCCGCTCAGCGCCGCATCTCTGATTGATCCTAGCGGTCGTAAGACCACACTTCAGTTAGGCAGTGATATCCTGATCCAGCCCAATGACTATTGGAACTCAAGCTTAGGGGATGCACAGTACCCATCTGGGTGGAACATCAAAGTTCCCTCTCAGGATTGGGATCTCCTTGTTGAGCCGGCAGTTGATGATCAAGAACTGCTGGTAACGTTCCGCTACTGGGAGGGATCGGTCAGAATTTCAGGCACTGGAAAAAATGGAGCCAGAATGAATGGAAGGGGTTATGCAGAACTGACTGGCTATGCTGGAGATGGATTGCCTAACCAATAGCCTTTTTCGAATCACTGAGGCCTAGCATCCTCTAGTTTTTCCTTCCCAAAACCGTTAGATTCATACTGTTCGCTGAAGTAGCGGACCCCGGAGATTTGTTGCGATTGCAACCGGGTAAACAAGATGCTAAACCGCTCGAAAGGGTTCGTGCGGAAATGCCGTACGGAACCCTTTTTTAGTTGGTGGCATCTCCGATTGAGGAGATTATTAAGTCATGAAACCTTCAATGACANAGANGGACAAAAAAGCACCGTGGTTTACAGTAGACCGCAAGGGTCTTTCTGGAATAGCCAAGCGTCAGGGGATAGCACGCCTGATCCTAGAGCCAATCCAAAACGCATGGGACGAACAGGTTACCAGAGTNGATCTCACCCTGGAGCCTNTNCCAAACAAGCCACTGGCAAAGCTAGTCGTCACCGACGACTCGCCAGACGGCTTCAGAGATTTAGCCGATNCCTACACGCTCTATAAAGAGAGCTATAAAATCGGTGATCCAACCAAACGTGGACGTTTCAANATGGGCGAGAAACTCNTGTTGAGCATCGCAACGGAAGCGACGATCATGTCCACGACTGGGACCGTCCACTTCACNGAAGACCGTGGGCGTAGGCGGAGTGGNAAGGCAACCGCCGAAGGNAGTATTCTGACCGCAACGGTTAGGATGACAAGGGACGAAATCCAAGAGGCNTTGGANCTTGCCAGTGCTCTAATTCCGCCACANGGAATAGACACATTNNTCAACGGCGAAAAGCTACGTCATCGCAATCCNATAGAGCACAGAGAGGTAACACTCCAGTCGGAGATCAAGGGCGANGAAGGTGGCTTCCNCAAGACACGNAGACAGACCACCNTNAACGTGTACCATCCGTTGGGCGATGAAGTGGCCTCGCTCTACGAGATGGGAATCCCAGTGGACACCATTGAGATGCCCTTCCATGTCGAGGTGATGCAGAAGGTTCCACTATCNATGGATCGGACTTCCGTCGGCCAGGCGTTCCTGAACGACCTGGAAGCTAGAGTCGCTGAGATGACCGCACAGCATTTGACGGAAGCAGATGCTCAGGGNGGNTGGATCGGTACGGCTCTGGAAAAGATGGAAGATGACGAGGCGGTCCGCACNGTGTTGAAGAGGCGAGTTGGCAACGCTGTGATCTTCAATCCCAANNCNCCAGAGTCGAACAAGAGAGCAATCGACGCTGGGTACGCCGTGATACACNNTCGGCAGTTNTCNAAGGAAGCCTGGACCACGATCAANAGNTCTGAGGCTTGGANNNCGTCCAGCGATGTGTTCGACGACGGAAGGGTTCATCCAATTCTGGACGGGATCATCCNNGACTTGGCGGATGAAGACAGTCCAGCCGTCTGCAAGCTGAGGGTCTATGCTGAGAAGTTCATCTATGTGATTGCTGGGTCGAAGGCTCGTCTAGTCTTAGAGGACGAAAACCGAGTGACCTACGCAGGGTGCTGTGGCAGTGATGTCGTCACACTCAACATTGCGAACTTCGACTACACAGACCAAGAGAGAGTGGACGAACTACTCATCCATGAGTGTGCTCATCTCAAGGAAGGTGATCACCTGACCAGGGCGTTCTACAACGAGTGCTGTCGGTTGGGTGCGAGGTTGAGGATGTTACCAGCCCCATAGGTGAAATAACGTGCTCCGTCGGGACGATATAGTTCTGAAAAGTTTGTAGACGACGTCCAAGACCGAGTGACAGAGCACTGGGGGTGAGCTATGGATAGTCACTATCCGATGAGTATCGTACTTTGGATCAATAAAAACACAAAAAGCAGGAAAACTAGAAACATGTCCAACGGAGACCATTGTTATGACCCTTTCACCGCTCATTGATCAGATCCTTGCTTTCCGTGATGAACGAGACTGGGCTCAGTTCCATACACCCAAACACTTGGCGAACGCACTTGGAATTGAGGTGGCGGAGCTTCAGGAGCTAATGCTTTGGAAGAACGACCAGGAAGTCGCTGATTTAATTGCCTCAAAAACTGGGCATGGTCAACTCAGCGATGAGATTGCGGACGTCCTGGTCTACTGCCTCCTATTTTGCGAGTCAGCCGGAATCGATCCTGAAGCGGCCATTCGCATCAAACTGAAAAAAAATGCTGAGAAATATCCAGTAGAAGCGGCCAAGGGAAACGCCACAAAGTATAACGACCTGAAATGATTTCCTGAGGGAGTGTCGCTTGCCACTCTGTCTAGGATAAACCAAACTTAACGTCCTAAAGACGGCATTTATCCTCGGGAGAAGGGGCAGGTATGACAAACCGGATCAGAATCCTCTGCGCATTAGCTTTCCTTTTAATCAGTGTTGCCTGCGGATCGGAAGCTCCAAAGCAAAGTTCAGAAATGGCTTCCGATGCAGTGCCAGATTGGGTGATCGACCCAACCTGGCCACCGACACTGCCGAACGACTGGATTTTGGGAGACATCAGAGGAATGTTCATCGACGATGATGATCACCTCTGGGTGGTCCATATGCCGTCGAGTCTTACTCGCCAAGAGGTTGGTGCTGAACAAGACCCTCCGATCGCTGACTGCTGCTTCACAGCACCCCCCGTCCTGGAATTAGATCCGGAAGGCAACGTACTTCAAGCCTGGGGAGGGCCTGGCGAAGGCTATACCTGGTTCGACCAGGAGCATGGCATCTACGTCGATCACAATGATTTTATTTGGCTGGGAACAAGCAATGGTAACCACATAATGAAATTCACCAAAGACGGAAACCATGTGCTTACGATTGGAACGCCCGGAGAGAACAAAGGTAGCAATGATCCTGGCAGCCTTGGTGGACCCGCAAATTTCTTCGTGGAACCCAGCACAAACGAAATTTTTGTCGCAGACGGATACCGTAACAAACGAGTAGTAGTATTTGACGCCGCTACTGGTGAATACCGCCGACACTGGGGAGCATACGGACAAACTCCTGATGACAGCTACACTTATGAGTATCCCGTGGATTTGGAAAATCCTCCACAACACTATTCAACCGTCCACGGCATCATAGGAAGCGATGATGGCCTGGTCTACGTCGCCGATCGCCGCGGCAACCGAGTACAAGCTTTCACACAGGACGGGGAATACCTGATGGAACGTTTCGTACTTCCCGAAACAGGTGGATCGGGTACTGGTTTTAGTTTGGGGCTGTCACGCGATCCTGAGCAACGAATCCTTTACCTGATAGATGGCACGAATCAGCGCGTTTGGATGCTGAATCGTGATGACTTAGAAATCCTAGGCAGGTTCGGCAGACCTGGACGTCAGGCCGGCGAATTCATCCGTGCACACATGGTGGTGCTGGACTCGCGCGGATATCTCTATACTGGTGAAGCTGGAAATGGAAGAAGGATGCAGCGCTTTATCAGGAACGAAGGTTCATGAATTTTTTTGGACAAAGATTGCCGATGTTAGCATGCCTACTCCTTATGTCAGTGTTGGCATCCACCAGTACGTCTGCTAGCGCCCAGTTCCGTCAACCCAGCGCCCAGTTGACCACTACAGTTGTGGAAGAAATTTTTAGAGCTGGAGACACCGCGACACTTAAACTTGAAGTCCAACTTCCGGAAGACATCCATGTACAATCGGATAAGCCACGGGACCCCTACGTTATTCCAACGCTTCTGACCCTAGCGCTTCCAGATGGGTTGACCATGGGAGGAATCACCTACCCAGAATCTACAGATTTCCAGTTGGTTGGCTGGGAAGAGCCTCTTCTGGTTTTCGAACATGAATTTACAATAGAGGTGCTACTCAACCTCGACGTAAGCCTTCCAACTGGCGAAATCGTGATCCCTGGAAGCTTTTTATACCAGGCATGTGACGATCAAGTCTGTTTTGCACCTGCAACAGAAGCAATCGAATGGTCTATTCGAACTGAATCTCCGACAACGACCCCTCTATAGGAAAGCACAATGATAAACTCCCGTTTTTTGATCACATCAACAATGTTGATTTGTCTGCTTTCGCCCCTAGGCTTAGCTGGTCAATCCTCCAACCTAGTGTCAGAAATGAGTGATCTGGCCTGGGCTGAAGAAGTGGACAAAGCCAGGGATTTACTAGAGTCCAAAAGAGTTGAATATCCAGAACCATCAGCGGAGTGGCTGGCCGCGGTCTCATGGATGGCAAGGGGAGCCAGCTTTGCTGAACGCTGGGACGTGGCAGAAAAATATGGGAGTGAGGCTTATTCTGGTAGCATCGAATTGATTGAGGAACGACCGCTCGACGCTGACCGCTTTCTTGCCACCGCACTAGGAGCAGGCATCGAAGTACTCGGACGTACCTACGACGCGCAGGGAGATCGTGCACGAGCTATTAATTTCTTAAGTACAGCACGAAGAGATTTTGCGGGTACATCAATTGAAACTCGAATACAGAAGAACTTTCTATTGCTTAGCTTGGAGGGCCAACCGCTTCCTGACCTCGCAGCTGATAGTTACATGGGCCCTCAACAACCCACAGCAGAAGACTTCAAGGGAAATGTCGCTCTTTTCTTTTTTTGGGCACACTGGTGTCCAGATTGCAAACGACAGGAACCTATCCTAGCAGCATTACACGAAGAGTACGGTGACCGCGGCTTGACCATCGTAGGACCTACTCAGCTCTACGGCTTTACTTCTCGAGGGCAAACAGCAACTCCAGAGGAGGAATTGGCCTATCTCATCGGGGAATATAGTGACCAATTTCCAGTCCCTTCCTGGATGGGGGTGCCGATCAGTAAGGATAATTTCCTAAACTTCGGCGTTAGTACGACCCCGACACTCATCCTGGTCGATCGCGAAGGTATCGTTCAGCGTTACAACCCAGGCACATTGAGCCATGACGAACTGAAAGCACTTATCGAGCCTTTACTATTGCAATAAGTGCCGAATCCAGCCGTCCGGAGGAAGGATTTAATAGAGGTTGTGCTTGCGGACTGTCCCTAACATACCGCAAGATGAGGGAATGCCTATCCCCATCCAGTAATGTAAAGTTCGCCGATGCCTATAACTCTAGTAAGATCTGAAAATACGCACTCCCTTTGGAACCACTGCAGAAATAATTTCCTAGATGAAATCGGAAGTGAAACGGGACCAGGCAGCTATCCTTCCTTTCTGTGGATCACAAACCGAAACCTCAGAGATTCATTTTTAGAATATGCCCATGCCAAAGGGCTGAAAGGATGGCTGGGACCACCTTTCAAAACTTGGAGCGAGCTCCCAGAATCCTTTGGGATAAGAGAAAGAACCATTGGCCTCTTAACTCGCCAACTGTTGATCGGTCAATTAGCGAGAGAAGTTGCTGAAAAAATTGGTTTTGACTCATTCAATAGAGAAACAAGCAACGTATTACCTGGCCAAATGATAGATCGACTCTTAGCCGATTTTCTGCCCGAAGGATTAACCCCTGAAACTCTAGAAGAATCTCTCGCTAGCCTTCCGAGTGACGACTTTGGATTAAAGCGAAACCAATGGATTGTAGAAACGTACCGAAGATACCTACTCGAATTAGAACATCGCGGAGTAAGAGATATACGCTCTCTCAATAGCTTGCTGGCAACAAAGATCGATTCAGGAGAATTACCAAATGCTATCAGCAACGCCAAAATTCTGCATATCTACGGCCTAGCAACAGTAAAAAACAGGAAACGACTGCTTACATCTCTTTCCCAGCAGGAAAACGTCGAAACAATAATCTATTTACCGAAAGAAGAGGAAATGTCCGAATGGGACAATTGGGCAACCCAAACTCAATTCATCACTGATTCAAATCCCATTGTACCAGAAATACAATCGGCTAGTGACAGTTCCACAGAAGCACAATGGGTTACTACAAGAATCAAAAAGCTCTTAGTGACCAAGGAAGTCGATCTTCACGAAATTGCGGTTATATCAAGATCACCAGAGAAAGATTCTTCGCATATCTCGGCAGAACTTCAAACATCAGGAGTGCCAATAACTCTGCGAACACAAGTTCCCATGCTGGAATGTGGGGTGATCTCAGCCTTTCGAGACATCTATAGTGCCTCTTCCAAAGGCTGGACATACAAGGAACTGAAGAAGGTTCTGAAGAATCCTTATATAACAACGGGGATAAACCCGGATATAGTCGATCGTCTGCCGATGAAACAAGGTTTCGTTGGATTGGCGGAATGGGAAAAAGAAATCCAAAACCACAAGTCGCTACCGTCTGAAAAGGGTCTTGTCGAAAACTTTATGAATTTCACTGATCTCATGGAACCTTTCAGCAAATCTCATTCTCTTGCTTCCTGGATAAAACTCAGCCTGAAAACACTTCAATCCGATCCATTCGAGCTAAAACTCAGGGCCTCAGAGGAAATTGGCGACAACTGGAGCATAGTGAGGACCGACCAGAGGGCCCTTGTCCAATTGGAGAGCATATTTAGGGAGTGGTTAGAATTGGCGGATTCAACAAAAAAAGTTCAGCCAAGCGAGTGGAACGCTCTTGTTTATCAGGTTTTGAATGCTCAATACCTGTCTCTGGAAACTCCCTTGAAAAAAGGCGTCCAGATCCTAGGCGCTACAGAAGCTATTCTCTCGAACTTCAGGTACACATTTATCATAAACGCCAACCATGACATTTTCCCTAAAGCGTTTCGTTCTTCAGGTATCTTCTCAAATCAAGAGCGGAATCGCCTAGCCAAGCTTGGTATACCCATCCCCAACCACTCGAGTGAACAGCGCCACGAACGCAGCATCTGGAGAGCTGTAGCTCAACAACCTGAAGTCACCATCTCGTATCGAACATCGAGTTCTGACGAAGAAATATCTGAACCCTCGGTGATGGTGCCCCAACACATCTGCTCACCTATAACCAAAAACACATTACAAATTGAAACTAACAAAGAAGCCCTGCTGATTAGCAACGCAAAAACAATAGTAAGTAGCAGAAATGATAAATCTCTACTCCCAGTAAAAACACCGGACCCCCAAATCCTCAAGCACGCCATCATCGCTGCTCATGCTGAATCCAATCGTCCAGGAACTAAAATCGGAAAAGAAGACTCTCCTTGGCTACAATCTAATCCCTGGAATGGTGAAATAGGTGATGTACTGGTGAAGGATTACCTCAGTAAATGCTTCAGAGAAGATCATGTTTGGACAGCAGGTGACCTAGAAAAATACAGCACCCTGCCATTCAATTTCTGGATGACTAAAGTCCTAAAGATAGAAAAAAGCGGCAAGATTGAAGAGGAAACTAGCCCACTTATCTCAGGGAGTCTCGCCCATAAAATTTTAGAGCGCTTCTATCGTGCCCTCAAAGAACATCTCCCGACAACACTGGGAGGTGAGAGCTTGGAACAGCTAAACAATATCGTAGATGAAGTAATCGAAGAGCACGAAAATAGCGGTAAGTGGTTAGGTGAATGGGTCCTCTGGAAACAGGAATGCGAAAAAATCAGATCAGAGATACAAAATTATTTGACCTTTGAACTCCCTTACTTAAATGAACAAGGCCATAGTCCTTTCCTGCTGGAGTATAAGTTTGGTTTTGAAGAACCCGTTACGATCTCTGGCAAGAATATGAGCGACCAGGAGCAATCTCTAAAAATAAGAGGCATAATTGACAGAGTGGACCTGGTAAAAGACGGAGAGGACACATACTCCATATTGGACTACAAAAGAACTGCGACACCAACTACAGGTGGATACATTGATGGAAGCGTCCTACAGGCACCCATTTACCTTCTAGCCCTTCAGCAACAAGGATATAAAATCGACGCCGCCAGGTATCGATCGATAAGAAATCCCGAAAAAGCAAAGCAAGCCGCATTAATAAAAGCAGATAGCGAAAAGCTTTACGCAGTTTTAAAGATTGCCTTCAGCATACCAGAACGGATAATGCAGGGTAAATTTGAGCCTGTAATCTCTCTTAAAACGGGTTCATGGAGAACATCAGATCCGGGCCTTGAAGTGAGCAGGAGCCTCGCCACAATACCATCAGGAAACCGTTTCAGTGAGTAAATTTGCATGGACTAATGAGCAGGCAGCCGCACTTACTGCTAGTACGGACGTTCTGCTCACCGCAAACGCTGGAACAGGAAAGACGCTGACGATAGTCGGCAAAATCATGTGGATGCTAGGCCTAAAGACAGGTCACTCAGAAGACCAAAAGAATATTCCCATTAATACCAATCCCTGCAAAATAAACGAAATAGCGGCGATAACTTTCAACAGAAAAAATGCAGCAGATCTGAGACAAAAACTGCGTCATGAGTTACTACAATCAGAAGATCCCAAAGCTAAGGTTTTAGCCCTGAGACTAGAGGAAGCATTCATAGGAACTATCCACAGCTTCTGCGAATCTACTTTAAGGGAGCACGCCTTAAGGCTAGGAGTTGATCCAGCCTTCAAGGTCCTGAACGCACAATTAGCAGATCTCAAGAAAGACGAGATTGTTAAGGAAGTTATTCTCGATAAACTGGATGAGGACCAGCCTGAGATCAAAGCTCTAGTTCAACGCTTTGGCCTCAACAACGTCATCTCCCAGACANGAACCATGCTTACGGAAGTGCGCTGGCANCCCGAACGNTACGAGGAGTGGAATTTGGNCCTGACTGACCAGCAACAAATCGNAGAATGCCAAGACCCTAAAGATCGTCTAACCCGAGATCTNACCTANGGACTCTACTCTTTAGCCCATTCGNCCAACGAAAAATGGCANCGTCAACTTTTGATCAATAATGAAAGGGATTTCGANCAACTCATTCTCGAAATTCGATCTCTGCTCTGCTCGCAACAGGCANCAAGTGCCCTACAGCAAATCAGCAGTCGTTACAAGATTCTGATTATCGACGAATTTCAAGANACTGATCATGCACAGCGTGATATCGCATTCAGTATAGGAAGGGCGGGTAGGACCAAGCTGTTCCTGGTGGGTGACCCAAAGCAAAGTATCTATGGATGGCGAGGAGCGGACATAACTGTATGGAATGAAGTGAAAGACAGAATCGAAACCAGTGGCCACGTGTTATCACTCACCAAGAATTTCCGTACTGACCCCGAGGTGATCGACGCTATTAATACTGTTTGCGGTCCTGCCATAGACGACTCCGCCGCTAGGTTGCGGGAGGTGGGCCTCGATACTAGCGCGATCGACTATCAAGAGATGGAGGCGAGTAGAAGCCCATTGGGTACAGCCCAGTGCGGACTGATCAATTTGGAAGCTAGTAACAGTGGGGGACGAAGGCTCGAGGAGGGCANGAAAGTTGGAACACATATTCAGCAACTAGTCGGACAAGCTGAGATTGTAGANCCTAAAACCAATGACAAACGTCCCTGTACCTACCAAGACATCGCCATACTGTACCGTAACCGAACCGATNTAGANCTTTTCCAAAGAGGATTAANAGAGGCGGGNNTTCCATTTCAAACTTCNAANCAAGACTGGAGCNAATCAACTGAAATCACNGACATCGTNAACCTACTGCGATTACTAAATAACCCCGATGACAACTATCACGCTCTGGGATACCTNAGGTCACCCTTCGTCGCGATCAGNGATGAAGTGATNACAAGAATCCGTATGTCCAATTTCAATGAAAGCCTTTTANGTCAGGCANGAACGTTTTTGGATAAGCACACATGGCCAGATTANCCTGACAANCCAGNTATANCAGAACTGGAGAAGGATGCTCTAGAGCGAGGACTAAAGACTTTAGACAAAGCCCATAAATTAGCTGGAAGAATGCCCCTTCCCGACCTGTTGCGACAATTCCTCTCTGAGAGTGCCTATAGTGTTCATTTATTTTTGGGAGACAAGAANCAAGCGGAGGAAGCNCACTCAAATATTCAGGATTTCCTGCAGTTTACTGAGGACCATAGACAAGCATCCATAGAGGAATTCTTAGAATTATGGGAGCTCTCTCTAAACGAAAAACCTACCCGAGTATCAACCGCCGACGCTGAAGCCGACCTCGTAACCGTTAGCACAATCCACAAAGCNAAAGGATTNGAATGGCCTATCGTATTCACGATCCAAAATGACAAAAGCGTTCGACAGAGAAGCAACGAACTAATACCCTCCGACAGAGNATTTTCCTCGAGTTTATATCTGAAAAAAAGTGATAACGGGCCTCATAACAGCGAAAGGTTGGCACCCCTTAACATGGCCAAATTAGAGGCAGAAGAATGTCGGTTGCTTTATGTCTCTATGACCAGGGCAAGAGATCGATTAATTGTCTGCGGCCAGGCCGATAAGAAGACTTCTGGATTCTTCTGGGAAAGGTTCAATCAAACGCACTCGTGGGACGAAATCTCGATCCAACCACATTTACAGCAAATAACTGATCACCATTGGGTCCCTTTGGATTGGATCGACGANATCGAAGCCANNGAGCTTCCTCCCTTAGCCGCCGAAATTAAGCCACCCTCATTGCAATTCACAACTTCGGCCACCGAAGTAATGACAAAACAGAGGAGCTTCGAGGAATGGCAGGAAAAATACGAGTACGGGGTGCAATCGATCCCTGCATTCTCTGGGCATTCATCCGGAAGGATACCGTCTCAAACAAGAGGAAAANTAATCCATGGAGTCTTAGAACGAATCCAAGAATACGAAGAATTACCTGAAATCCTAAATGAAACCTTGAGTTCCATGGATACCGCAGAACTAGGCACCAGTCCCGGCTTGGGCTCAAAATATTGGGAAGCCCTGGAGCACGAATTAGAGGAAGTACTCAAAAGTCCAGAATGGAAATGGTATATAGAAGGTGAACACTACCGCGAACTACCCTTNATNCACTTGGTAGGCCCTAGGAATTGGTATCTTGGCGCATTNGACCTCTACCGACCTAGTACGAATNNAGANAAAGCTTTGGTGGTGGANTTCAAAACCCATGAGCTGGAAAAATCAGATATCGAAGAGATTGCAAAAACATACCTTCCCCAAATGCAAATCTACCAAGAGGCTGCTGAAATCTCCCAAAAAAGCCTTGTCCAGCTGCACTTCACAGTACCCAATTCGACATGGCTATCAAAAACATCGGCTAGCGAAGAAAATACTTTGAAAACTTAAAGAAATAAAAGATTTCTTAGATTCTAGAGGAGAGAACTGATCTTTTTTACCAACGATCGATAGACACACAAGTAGNAAAACCCTCTATTTCAAGCCAATTCNGGCATATATTCCACCTGCTGCACTGGCCAAGAAGCCTTTCTTTACACTATCTTTAGAGCAAAGTCCAATTGTCCGGATTTACATAGAAACCTTGTAATTCAGTAGTNATTCTGTACGCATGGATGCAGGGTTTCCAATACAGTGTAGCCAAGGAGCATTTTTTGTATTCTACANATATCGGAAGTAGGGATTAAAAGTGATGAGAACATTACCTTCAGTGCTAATTGCTTTCGGCATGATTTTAGCAGTCGTGGGTCAAACCGCCGACGCTGGCAACCCTACGTCTGAATTAGACATAGTTACCTATGAAAAACCAGTAGATCTAGGGCCGGAACAACCAAGCTCACACAACATTGATGAGGCTTTAGACATTGATTCGGTTGAGCTGACTGCGATGGTGCAAACCTACTGCATGGTGTGTCACAATGACGCTCTGATGACGGGCAATATGTCCCTAAATGGCTTCGCAGTTGAAAACGCATCTGCGAGAGCAGAAACAGCGGAAAAGATGGTTCAGAAACTAAGAGCCGGAATGATGCCGCCAAGGGGGATGCCACGACCACAGGGTGACNCACTNCAAGCTTTAGTCTTAGCNCTGGAAGAAAACTTGGANGAAGCCGCCGCAGAAAACCCGAATCCAGGAAGTAGAACCTTCCAAAGGTTAAATCGTGTCGAGTACACAAACGCTGTCAGAGATCTCTTAGGAATAGACATAGATGTAGCNGTTTTTCTTCCCCTAGATACAAAGAGTGCCAATTTTGACAATATCGCTGACGTCCAGAGACCNTCTTCGACCGTAATGGAAGGCTACCTGCGAGCAGCTGGCCATATCAGCCGGGTAGCACTGGGAGACCCAGAAGCAGAGGCAAACTCGACGCGCTACTATCTGACAAAAACTATGTCACAGAAGGAACGAGTAGAAGGAGCTCCCTTCGGAACACGTGGTGGAACCTCTGTGATACACAATTTCCCAGCGGATGGAAAATACGTATTCCACATTCAGCCATATCCAGCAGTTGAAGGGGAAGTCTTCGGTAGAACCTTTGGTGAAGAGCAAATAGAGGTGTCCATTGATGGGGAACGGATTGCTTTAATGACCGTCGACCCCTGGATGTCAGAGTCTGAGCCTACCGGGCTTAATATGCTGACCGACTCCATATANGTCCGCGCTGGACCTAGGAGAGTGACAGCCGCCTTCATAAAGCAATTCGAAGGTGAAGTCGCTGATCTAATCAAACCAATTGATCACACAATGGCAGACGGACAGATTGGNATTGGTTACGGAGTGACCACAATGCCGCACCTGCAGCGCATGACAATACTNGGTCCGTATGAAATAACCGGTGTATCTGATACACCCGCCAGACTCAAGGTCTTCAGTTGCAGGCCTACCAGTCCAGATGAAGCGAGGCCCTGTGCTGAAGAAATTGTTGAGCGCATGGCTTCTCAGGCCTATCGCAGACCTCTTAATGAAAATGATCTAAGAGGCCTGATGACCTTTTATGACCAGGGAGCAGAGAGCGGAGATTTTGAANCGGGTATAAGAAGTGCANTNCAAACCATCCTGGCCAGTCCACACTTCATATTCCGGATGGAAGAAGCACCCGCAGACGCTGTGGTTGGATCAGCCCACCGAATCAGCGACTCGGATCTAGCATCTAGACTCTCCTTCTTCCTGTGGGGATCCACCCCAGACCAAGAACTATTGGAGCTAGCTTCTCGTCAGCAGTTGAGCAGTGAGGGAGAGTTAGAAAAACAGGCTAGAAGAATGCTAAGAGATCCTCGAGCATGGGACGCGCTAGCAAAACGGTTCGGATCGCAGTGGTTGAGGCTACAGGATCTAGAAAAGCTCTCTCCAGACGCTCTAACCTACCCTTATTTTGACAAAACTCTTTCTGAATCAATGATGAGAGAAACGGAATTACTATTTTCCCATGTCATTGAAGAAGATCTGAAAGTAACAGAATTGCTTACCAGTGATTATACATTCGTTAATGAAAGGTTAGCCCGACACTATGGCTTCCCTGGAATTCTAGGAACGAATTTCCAGCGAGTAAGCTATCCAGATGAAACCAGACGGGGAATTCTTGGGCATGGAAGTATATTGGCAATGACTTCGCATGCTGACCGGACATCTCCGGTGTTACGAGGAAAATGGGTCTTAGAAGTATTATTAGGTACACCCCCACCCCCACCCCCACCAAACATTCCTGCATTTGAAGAAACAGAAGGTGCCGAAGACGGACGGTTTCTGACAGTCCGAGAACGCATGGAGATACACAGAGCAAATCCTGCCTGTATGGCTTGTCACATCGTGATGGACCCGATCGGGCTCTCCCTTGAAAATTTTGACGTAACCGGAGCCTACCGACTTAGAGATGAGGGTAATTTGATCGACCCTGTAGGAGAGCTCTATGATGGAACCTCTCTTGCCGGTCCAGAAGACCTGAGAAATGCTCTCTTAAAAAGACCCGAAGCTTTCTATCGAATTTTTGCCACTAATTTGATGGCTTATGCTCTGGGTAGAAGGGTCGAATATTACGATATGCCAACAGTTAGAAAAATAACCAGACAGGCCGCAGAGCATGATTATCGAATATCTGAATTCATCTTAGGGGTTATAGGCAGTCCTGCCTTCCAAACAGCTCAATGGGAAGAAATAGTTACTGATGATTCGGAGACCAATTAGAATGTTTACAAATAATCAGATACTTGCATGGAAAACTCATAGGAGTCATTTTTCTATGCCTGGATGTACAACCACAAAAGAGGTTTAGAGCGATGGAATTTATCACTGGAAAACACATATCTCGCCGTACTATGCTCCGTGGAATGGGTGCCACAATCGGTTTGCCACTTTTCGACGCAATGATCCCAGCAAAAGGTAACTGGGCATCTAGTCCTGAGGGAGTGGCCGCAGAGCGAACTCGTTTAGTCTGTATTGAACAGGTTCACGGGGCAGCAGGGTGTAATGAACTGGGCGCTTCCCTAAATCTCTGGAACCCCAGAGCAGAAGGTCGCGATTTTGATCTAACACCTACGAGTTTAGTGTCACTAGAGCCATATCGTGATTACCTAACCATCGTCAGTAACACCGATTCCAGAATGGCAGACGCATTTTCTCCTGAAGAGATTGGCGGAGACCATTTTCGAACAGCAGCTGTATTCATGACGCAAGCTCATCCAAAGCAAACAGAAGGGTCTGATGTGCACATCGGGACGTCAATGGATCAATTGTACGTGAACAAATATGGTCATGAAACTCCTATACCTTCGGTCCAACTCACTATTGAGAACGTAGACCAGGCGGGAGGGTGTGCTTACGGATACGCCTGTGCTTATACAGACAATATCAGTTGGGCGTCACCCACTGAGCCACTACCGATGATAAGGGATCCGCGGGCCGTTTTCGAAATGCTATTCGGAGCGGGAGGGACTGCAGAACA